>JANMGS010000307.1:0-10158 GCA_031374745.1 Ferruginibacter sp.
CCCTGAAGGAAGGCGAAAAAAAACTGACGGTTCATTTTTCTATGCCCGACGAAAACCATTTGCATGCTGTGATAACAGACAATGGTATAGGCCGGCAAAGAGCAGCAGAGCTGAAGAGGCAACAAACACTGATAACACAGGTTTCAAAAGGCATTGCACTGATTAAAGAGCGGCTGCAGTTACATAATAAAAATGAAAAAGATGAATTTGGCATTTACATAAATGACCTTGCTGGGGGGGCGGGCACAAAAGTTACCGTTATTATTCCCATTGGCTGAATTTATTAATGACAGTTTTATTAACTTCATGGGGTGATAAAGGCATTAATAATAGATGATGAAGCGGCGTCAGCACAAGTGCTAGAACTGATGGTTCAGCGGCATGTACCCAGCATAACCCAACTGCGGGTTGCAACAAAAATTGCTGAGGCAAATATGCTGCTGCAACAGTTCCAGCCCGAACTTGTTTTTCTAGATATTATGATGCCTGAAAAAAATGGCTTCGAATTTTTGAATGAGTTAAAGGCCATTCGCTTTGAAATTATTTTTACTACAGCCTATGATGAATATGCCGTACGTGCTATTCGCTTTAGTGCACTCGATTATTTACTGAAACCCATCAATGCAGAAGAATTACAGTCTGCCGTAAATCGTTTTTTAGAGAAGCGCAGCCAAAAGCAATTACAGTCTGAATTATTGTTAAAAAACCTTATCAGCAACCTTGAGCAAAAAAAAGAAACAGCATTCAGGCTTGCCATTCCCACTGTGGCAGGTGCTTTATTTTTTTCGCCATCAGAAATCCTACGGCTGGAGGGAGAAGGCAATTACACAAGGTTTTATTTGAGCAACCAGCAAAAAATTGTTAGTGCAAAAACAATGAAGGAATATGAAGAGATGCTGTTGAGCCATAACTTTCTGCGGATTCATAAATCGCACTTGGTAAACAAATTGTTTGTGAAGCAATATTTAAACAACGGCACTGTTTTATTAAATGATAAAACCTTACTTCCAGTTTCAAGGCAGCGCAAACAAGAAGTGGCATGGGCGCTCACAGGTAAATAAATTTCCATTTACCGCTTTCCCAGCACAACTACTTCGCAATCCTTTTTATTTTTTTCCATCTTCAACAAAACTTACTATCATTCTCGTTTTATACCAGTCATATTTGCATCAGACTCTGGTGTTTTTGTGCAGGGCTGAATGTTGAAACTTCGGCTATTTACATAGATGCACTTTGGTTCCCACTAGAAAGCCTGACCTAATGCATCGATTGAATTCTGTTGTAGCTTTCCACTGCGGCAGGTGTACTTTTGTTCCTTTACATATTTGTAGGGAAGTTGGGCTGCGGTTTTTAACTGGATAAACAATAATTTAATGCCTACACAAAACCCTGCTTTTATATTTAAGTTACACAGTTTATAAGAATAATATTATATCTAAATTTGGTTGGTCGCCAGTAGAAGGAACAACTTTTCAAACTAAAATATCTCATACATTTGTAAATGGATATTTTTTTACCAAAAAGGGATATTTAATGAAAAGTCAAAAGATAAAGCACTAAAAAATTATTAAAAAATGGAAATACAAATTTTAAAATCAAAGATTCATAGAGCAGTAGTAACAGAAGCAAATATAGATTACATCGGTTCTATAACGATAGACGAAGATTTAATGGACGCAGCCAACTTAATAGAGAATGAACAGGTGCACGTATTGAATTACCGAAATGGAGCAAGGATAATAACCTATGTGATTAAAGGAGAAAGAGGCAGTGGAATTATATGTTTAAATGGTCCGGCAGCTTTATTGTTTAGCAAGGATGATTTAGCAGTTATTGTTTCCTTTGCAAGTATGAATTTTGAAGCAGCAAAAACGTTTGAACCGACAATCATTTTCCCCGATTCCAATAATAAACTACCCCTTTAATGGAAACAATACAAGCGCTAAAGCAACTGTCACGGGATCACTTTATACAAGGAGGGCTTTACGTTCGAACTTCGGCTATTTGCTTCTCTGCACTTTGATTCAGGGTCGGAGGAATGTTATTGGGCTTTTTCTGACGGGGCGGATGTGTTTTTATTTCTTTACTTGACTGCCGGGAGGTTGGGCTTTAGTTACGAGCGGATGAATTCAAATAACAAACCTAAAAAAAGCACTAACAATAGCAGATTTTTTATGACAGCACTTCAAAACGACGAATGGGAAATTCAAGCTTTACAAACTCGATATAAAGCTATGAATGACATTGAACTTACCAAAGACCAAGCAGAGAAAGTACTTGTATATGAACAAGAAAAAAATTCTGGTTCATCAAAATATTTTTTTTCAATATGGGAAGAATTAGACTACGAGGAAGTTAATTTCAAGGAGATTTTGACTCCATCGCAATTTGAAAGCTACATGTCTGAACGTATAAATCAACTAAAACGAATTGAAGAAAGTTTAATTGAAAATGACAAACAATATTTGCCTCAACTAAATGCGGCTGTAGAAATACTTGATTATTACAAAAATATTTTGGTTCCTTCATTGAGTAAAAATTTAATGTTAATCTACTCATTTTTTAACTCAGAGAAGGAAAAAGTAGATTTTCTTAAATCTGAATACAAAAAATATTTGGCGGACACTAAAAAGAAGATTTTAGTTGAACATTTTCGACATTCCAAGACATTTCAACCAATCGTTTTAAAACTTAACCTTTTGCGGCATGAACAAATGTGTTTGCTTCCAGACTATTTGTCTTTTAAAGGAACTATGGATGCAGCAACAAAAGCTGTTGCAGATTATTTATTAGAAAAGCAAATGAGAATTTCAGATAAGTTGTCTGAAGCATTAAAACAAACTATGGATGAGTTAAGAGAATTTAATAAAAATATCACAGCAAAACATATTGGTGAAATAAGAGGTTGGCATATTACTCTTGCAGCAAATAATAAAACAGAAGAACAAATGTTTGCAGTTCTAATAGACCCCGAAAAGTACAAATGCTAAAAATGCGTTTTGTAAAGTATGGGAGAAGGAAGCCCATTCATCTTCGTTTCGCTTTTTTGCTTTTGTTTTGGCTTGAACAACATCGCTGAGTGGTTGTAAGTTTTATTTATCTTTGAAAAGAAATGAAGCAGCAGACACGGTCTTTTGAGCAGTAAAAAGCAGCATACAAAACAATTCAACCACAGCTTGGGTTCACACTAAGTTTCTGCCCATAGAAGATTAAAAAGATCAACTATATTTTGTAGGAACTATTCTATTATCAAATTAAGAAAAGCAAAGCGATTATGAACATGTTTGCAAAAAATGCCGCAAAATCGGTAGACCAATATCTTTTGATGGTACCAAACGAACAAAAAAAAGATATAGATTTTCTCCACAATTTTATTCAAAAAACGGTGCCGAATTTAAAGCCCTATTTTGCTTCTAATATGATTGGCTATGGGTCATTTTACTACCTCGATTCAAAAAAGCAAAAAAAAGAATGGCCAATAATTTCTTTGGCAAATCAAAAGAATTACATTAGTATTTACGTATGCACCATTATCGAAGATAAGGCAACAGCAGAAAAATGCAAACAAGATCTTGGAAAGCTTAGCAAAGGGGTAAGTTGCATTAGATTTAAGAAAACGGAGGAGATTAATCTTGAAACGCTCAAACTAGTATTAAAGCTCGCTGAAAAAAAACCTGCTGTTGCAGGTGCTACCATAGTAGATAAATAGTTTAACCTCCGGCTTTCATTGGTATATAGATTATCTACACTTGAGCATTGAACATTAGCCTGCGGTAATAGGTGATTAAAAAAAATATGCATTTTAAAACTATAGCTACAAAATTAATTTTTACCACAATAGCATTTTATAAATCCAAGATAGATTAATACAATAAAAGCAAAAAACCAGCGAAATAATTAAAGCGTATAATCTGTGATCATTTACTCCAATAATATATAGTAAGTTTGGAGTGCCAAAATAAAATGTTTAATCTTAATAAATCTTTCCAATGAACCGTAGAAATTTTCTCAAAAATACTTCCAAAACATCTTTATCACTTTCCGCTGTTTCATTGGGTTTATTTAAAGAGCTACCAATAATAAACAATGCAAACCAGTTTACAGATTTTGATTTAAATGAAACAACCATTGATACATTACAGCAAAAAATGCAAACAGGCGCAGCTACAGCCTTATCGCTTACCAATTCGTATTTAAAAAGGATAAAAGAAATTGATAAGAATGGGCCAAAGATAAATTCGGTTATAGAATTAAATCCAGATGCAGTAACAATAGCAATGGCTTTGGATAAAGAAAGAAAAGCTGGTAAAATACGAGGCCCATTGCATGGGATACCGGTATTGATAAAAGACAATATAAACACTGGAGATAAAATGATGACTACTGCTGGCTCGCTTGCACTCGTAGGTAATATGGCTGCAAAAGATGCTTTTATTGTACAACAATTAAGAACAGCCGGAGCCGTTTTATTGGGCAAAACTAATTTAAGTGAATGGGCAAATTTTAGATCCAGAAGATCTACCAGCGGTTGGAGTAGCCGAGGT
Organism: Ferruginibacter sp.; assembly: GCA_031374745.1. Classification (GTDB taxonomy): domain Bacteria; phylum Bacteroidota; class Bacteroidia; order Chitinophagales; family Chitinophagaceae; genus Ferruginibacter. Next base: position 4,545 of record JANMGS010000307.1, read on the forward strand.
GGGCAAACAAGATGTCCGTACATGTTAGACCGCAATCCTTCTGGCTCGAGCGCAGGATCGGGTGCGGCCGCTGCGGCTAATCTTTGTGCCATTGCCATAGGTACCGAAACAGATGGCTCCATCGTTTCGCCCGCTTCAAAAAATGGGCTTGTGGCTATAAAACCTACTGTAGGTTTGTGGAGCAGGAGCGGCATAATACCCATATCTGCTACGCAGGATACTGCTGGTCCAATGGCACGTAACGTAAGGGATGCAGCCATTTTATTGGGAGCACTTACGGGCATAGATGATGCAGATGCCGTAACAAACGAAAGTAATGGAAAGTCTTTTACAGACTATACTGTATTTCTACAAAAAGATGGACTAAAAAATAAAAGAATAGGTATAGAAAAAAATCATTTACAAGGCCATGAATCTGTAGTTGGTTTATACAAAGAAGCCATTGAAGTAATGAAAAAAATGGGGGCAACCATTGTAGAAGTAGAGCTTTTAAATGCGCTTAGGGTAATAGGCAATGCAGAATTTGATGTGCTATTGTATGAGTTTAAAGACGGATTAAATAAATACTTGGCTACTACATCAAAGACCAATATAAAATCGCTGGAAGATGTTATTAAGTTTAACAACGAGCATGAGCAATCGGCTATGCCTTTTTTTAAACAGGAAACATTAATAAACAGTAATGGTAAAGGCGACATCAATAGCAAAGAATATAAAGACGCCCTTGCAAAAACATTTTCTTCAAAAAAAATCATTACAGACTTAATGCAATCAAACAATCTGGATGCGTTGTGCGGCGTAACCGGCGGAATGGCTGCTTGCATAGATTTAATAAACGGCGACTACAACACAGGCTTTTCATTTTCATCGCCTGCAGCTGTAGCTGGCTACCCTCATATTACAGTACCAATGGGGCTTGTACAGGAATTACCTGTTGGTATTTCTTTTATGAGCACTGCGTACACAGAGCCCAAGCTATTGAGTATTGCGTATGCGTACGAGCAGGCATCTATGAAAAGAGTTGCTCCAAAATTTTTGGTTACAATGAAATATTAGGAAAGATTTTTAGCGCTAAATCGAAGAATTATTTTGCAGATTTTACTTGGCTTTTTTAATATTGGTGGTCCAAGTTTCTAATGGTGGATTTTAGAGTAAAAGTTTTTGTATGTTGGACTACTATATTATTTTTCAATAACTTTTATGCTCAAAGAAAAGACCCGCAATACTTGCAGGCCTTCATTATTATTGATACAATTATCTATTAATTGAACATTTCCCTCACTTTATCAAAAAATGATTTCTCACTCTTTTCGGGGTTGGGTATGAAGTTTTTTGAGTCATTCATTTTTTCCAACATTTCTTTTTCTTCGTGGCTCAAATGTTGAGGTGTCCAAATATTTACTTGTATAAGTTGGTCCCCTTTTTCGTAACCATTTATATTGGGAAATCCTTTACCCTTTAACCTAAATATTTTTCCACTTTGGGTACCCGGTGGTACTTTAATTTTTGCTCGACCATCAATGGTTGGTACTTCTACTTGTGTACCAAAAACAGCATCCGGAAATGAAATATGCAAATCGTATCCTACATTTAATCCATCTCTATTAAGCTGTGGATGCGCTTCTTCTTCTATAAGTACAATAAGATCGCCGGCAGTACCACCACGTTCTCCTGCATTGCCTCTGCCTGTTACGCTCAATTGCATACCTTCTTGTACACCTGCCGGTATATCTACCGTTACGGTTTCCTCTCCATATACAGTTCCTTGGCCCTTACATGCGGTACATTTGGCCGTAATCGTACTTCCCTCGCCGCTACATGTAGGACAGGTAGTTACTGTTTGCATTTGGCCTAAAAAAGTATTTTGAACCCTGCGTACTTGTCCACTTCCACCACAAGTGCCACAGGTTTGCATGCTATTTTTATCTTTTGCTCCTGTACCTGTACAAGTATCACACTTAATATTCTTTTTTACTTTGATGGTTTTGGTAACTCCCTTTGCTATTTCTTCAAAATTGAGTTTCATTTTCACTCGAAGGTTGCTGCCTCTTGTTCCACGGCTATTGCCTCCACCTCCTCTCCTACCACCGCCAAAAAAACTGCCGAAACCATCATCACCGCCACCTCCAAAAATATCTCCAAATTGGCTAAAAATATCATCCATATTCATTCCGCCGCCACTAAATCCACCACTACTTCTACCACCTGCAAATGCATTGTGACCAAAGCGATCGTATTGGGCTTTTTTGTCGGAATCGTTGAGTATTTCGTACGCTTCTGCAGCCTCTTTAAACTTCTCTTCAGCCGCTTTATCGCCGGGGTTACGATCTGGATGATATTGCATAGCGGTTTTACGGTATGCTTTTTTTATTTCATCTGCCGAAGCGCCTTTTTGTACACCCAGAATTTCGTAATAATCTCTCTTCATAAATTTTAAAATGTGCCATTTTGCAAATTTGCAAATGTGCAAAAATATTTAATTATAAAGGCAGTTTTGCACAATGGCAAATTTGCCCATTTGCATATTATTTGCCTACCACCACTTTCGCAAAGCGAATCAATTTTCCGTTCATGTAATACCCTTTCTGCAATTCATCTACTACTTTACCCGCTTTTTCTTCGCCAGCTGGAATTTCAGTAACTGCCTCATGTTTTTCCACATCAAAATCGGTGTCTACACTTTCCATAGCGGTAATACCTTTTTGTTGCAAAGTAGAACGTAGCTTATTAAAAACCAATTGAACACCTTCTTTTACTTGCATAATATCTTCGCTCTGCGAAAGCTGCTTTTCGGCTCGGTCCATGTCATCTGCTACTTCTAAAAGTGCAATTGCCATATCCTTACCAGCAGTTTGTATAAGCTCTATACGCTCCTTTGCGGTGCGACGTTTGTAATTATCAAACTCGGCAAATAAACGTAGATACTTGTCTTTCTGCTCTTGTACTTCTGCTTCCAATCGCTCTATTCCATTGTCTAAATCTGCTTCTGGATTACTTAAGTGGGTATTTCCTGGTATGTCAGCATCTGAATTAATGTTCATTTGTTCCTCTTCTATAGGAATATTCATTTCTTTATCCTGCATAGTTTCATTTTAAAATGTGTGCAAATGTACAACAGTCAAACATTTTGCCAATGCAAGTTTTCAGTCAAATTGACACCAAAATAATAAAAATGGGAATTAGTTCACAACGAGAATCTTACCTGACTCTACAACCACACCTGTTTTGTCCAATAATTGGTAGATGTAAATGCCTCTATAAAACTTTTCATTCTTTAAATCTATTGAGAGGAAAGAGGGCATGTACTTGGCTTCGTACATTTTTTTTCCAATAGAATTTAGAATTTGTATTGAATAATACCTGTTATAGCCTTTTTGAAACGTAAGATTTACTACCGTAGTGGCAGGGTTTGGGTATGTTTTTATAAACTTTAATTGTGCTGTGCCATTATCTAAGCCAGTGGCACTTTGAGCAAAAGAAGTAAAATTTATACCAACAAGAAATATTAATATGTAAAAATATTTTTTCAACTACGTAAAAATAAGCAATAGATTTTAAAAAAAGTGAAAATTTTTAAACAATAATAATATGATATTACCGTTTGCAGCCATATTTAACAGTAATTTTTTAGCTTAAACTTGCCAAACTTGCATCGATGGCTTCAAAATTGGGTACATCTCCGGCTGATTCCAACACTTCGGCATATTGCACAATACCAGCTTTATCTACCACAAAGGCAGCTCTTTTACTCACCCCCTTCATTCCCATGCCAGTAAAAGAATCATATATGCAGTCATAGGCAATAGATACCTCCTTATTGAAATCGCTTAGCAAAGGAAAATTATAGCCTTGCTCTTCCTTAAATTTTGCCAATGTAAATGCAGAATCTACCGATATTCCAAGTACTTGCGCATTGCTGTTGCTGTACTTGGCAATATCATCTCTTACCCCACAAAGTTCTTTGGTACAAACGCTTGTAAATGCCAGCGGAAAAAATAAAATCAATACATTTTTATTACCTGCAAAATCGGATAGTTTTACTGGATTTTTTTCACTATCAAATAAGGTAAAATCTGGTGCTAATTGAGAAACTGCTATTGCCATGCTATTTTTTTTGCAAAGATAAGCGTCGATGCTTTTAATAAGCATAAAAAGATGCTTTTAAAATTGTTACCAGTGACGTTATCTTTTAGCAAATAATATTAAGCTAGCAAGAAATAAAAAGAGGACTGCTTTAGTTATAATTACACATAACAATGAATGTGCCTTAGCTAATTGACATAATAAAAGATACGATTTTATTAAATTCCCAATACCTCTTTTAACTTACCAAATCCAGCCTTACTTACTGGTAACCTTACCCCAGTGGTAAGCAAAACAAGATGGCTCTCTTTTTCGTGAGGGTCTATACGATTTATGAGTTGGGCATTTATTATGTATGAACGATGTACCCTAATAAATTCGGTGCTAGGTAAATTGTCTTCAAAATATTGCATGGTTTGCTTTTTTAGAAAGTTACCATCTACTGAGTGAATTTTCACATAATCATCGGCAGCTTCTATGTATTGGACCTGTGTAAAAGGAATTATTTTTATTTTACCATTGTCTTTTACTACTATCCTATTGCTTTGTATGGGTGTTTGCAAGGCAGTACCCACCACTTCTTTTGCTGTATTGGTTTGCTGTAGCATCAGTTTTTGCATAGCCTTATCAAAACGTTCTTTGCTAAATGGCTTCAATAAATAATCGGCCGCATGTGCATCAAAAGCTTTGATTGCATATTCTTCAAAAGCAGTAGTAAAAATGACTTGAGGTGGATCATCTATTAATTCCAACATTTCGAAGCCATTTATTTTTGGCATTTGTATATCCAAAAAAATAAGATCGGGCTGGTGCTCTTGAATGGCTTTCATTCCTTCAAAACCATCATTGCATTCTTGTACGACCGTAATATGTGGATAGGATTGTAAGTATTCCTTTACTATAATTCTTGCCAACGGCTCATCGTCAATTATTATGGCTCTCATTTTATGTTAATTGTGGAATAGTGATAATAGTGATAAATTGTTTCGCTTCTTGTTTTACTTGCAGTAAGTCCTGTCTGGCAAACAATAAAAACAAGCGACGTCTAATAGATGACAACCCAAAACCTGTTCCTTTCATTGGTGCGGCTGTTGATTCATCAAATGGGTTTTCTACCGTTACTTCTAGCATTCCATTTGCATTTGTAGCAGAAATTAGAATAGTTACCTCACCAAGGGTATCATACAAACCAAATTTAATTGCATTTTCTACCAAAGGTTGTAATAACATGGCTGGCAATTTCATTTGCAAAACATCATCGCCATGTGAAATAATAGTTTGCAAGCGATGTCCGAAACGCACTTTTTCTATATCGAGGTACAACTGCAAGTATTTTAATTCTTCTGCAAAACTTGTCCAAATTTGGTCTTCGTTTTTTAAGGTTCCTCGTAACAAATCTGCCAATTGCTGTATCATATGCCTAGCTTTTTCGGGTTGGCTACCAGTAAGTGCGCTAATTGAATTTAAGCTATTGAATAAAAAATGAGGTTGCAATTGTTGGCGCAGCTTGTTCAATTCTGCATCTTTGGCC
>JANMGS010000318.1:0-1705 GCA_031374745.1 Ferruginibacter sp.
ATCTGCATATATGTTTTCTATGCAAAACATATGAAACGCCAGAAAATAGTATATTTTCTAAAATAGTTATGGATAATAAAATTTTTGATTTATTGGAATCTTTTCTTAAGAAAAATGGTATTAAATATTTTCCAAAACTGGATGAGTAGTGGTAGTGGACCATTCGCAAAAAAGATAAAGTTTAAAAAGGGTTGTCAACCTTTTTTGAAGTAAATGTATTTTGAAATTACTAATGAAGGTTGACAACCCTTGCGATATTTTTTAATGCTCCCAAGAAAAGGAATATGCAGTATTTATGAGGTGAACAAGCTCAAGTCTATACTGTAGTTTATAAGATACAATAATCAAAGAAATTATTTATTCATGCACTGCCAATACAGCTACTTTACTCTGGTAAATCATTTTTTTTGTATGCTGTGTTTTAAATAATTTTTCGAAGAAACCATGGTGTTTAGGCCCAATGATAATCATATCAATATTTTTATCATTTGCAAATAAGTTAATAGATTCATGAAAATCGAATAATCGCATAAAATAAAACTCAGGTTTAAATTCTAATAACATGGCTTCCATTTTATCTCTTTCTTCTTTGTACCCTGTAGTTAAAGAAATATAATGGCTATCGTCTACATTTAAAATATGTAGGCTTGGTTTAAAATCTGTAAGTATTCTTTTTACTGCCAATAAAACAGGCATATCTTCTGTATATTTCATTTCAGAAGCTATCAAAATATTTGTAATACCTTGGTAAGACGCATCAGCAGGAATGATTAATATTGGGCATACATTCTTTTCTGCCATTTCTAGCGTATTAGATCCGGTAAAGCGCTGTGCTATCGGCGATTTACCAGTTAGCCCCATTACAATCATATAGGCGCTTCTTACATGTGCAAAGGCGCTAAGGCTATCAATAAAATTATTACCAGATTCAATGGCTGTTTCTATTACAGGTACAATTTGATTTAGTTCCACTTTTAGACTTTCCAATAAATTGGTAGACACGCCTACATCTTCACTTGAAGTGTAAAAATGGTATAAGATTATATTTACATCTGTTCTGCCAGCATACATTTCGGCGCCATAATGGGCAGCATTAAAAGATGTCTCAGAAAAGTCTAAAGGAATGATGACATTAATCATGAATTTTTTCTACAAAGTAAACAATTTAATTTTAAAGCTCAAGCATACAAAATGTATTGTTTGTATTTGGCAAGTTAAATCAATTGTACGAAATTTTGTTGCTTGGTTTTTTATCTTAGTAATATCTTTTCACTCACCGTTTCATTTCTCCTTATTATTTTACCAATATAAATGCCCGTTGGTATTTTTTGCAAATCAATAATTTTATTATTCAAGTAATTATTTACTGTAAGAAGGTTTTGGCCATTTAAGTTAAAGAGTTGAAAACTTGCTTGTTCATTGGCAGGAATATTAAGCCAAACCAACTTTGAGTTTCCATTATAGAAATTAATCACCGGTATTAGTTTGGACGATCCTTTTTTTACTTGTATTATGTTTGAATACGCAATGCTTCCGGTTTTGTCTATGATTTTTAAGCGATAAAATACATTTTCTTTTTGTGTAGGATGCTTAAAACTGTATGCAGCAAGGCTTTCATTTTTGGCTAAAATAGTACCTGCATTTTCAAAAGAGATTCCATCTTGGCTATACGTAATTTCAAATTGTGTAATGTTTATTTCATCAG
>JANMGS010000365.1:0-5403 GCA_031374745.1 Ferruginibacter sp.
AACGACGGCTTTGTCCGTCGTTTTTATTTATGCTAAAAAAAAAGAAAATATTACTAGCAGTAACAGGTAGTATAGCTGCTTATAAAACAGCTAGTTTAGTAAGATTGTTTATACAAAATGGTGCAGAAGTAAAAGTTATTATGACAAAAGCTGCGCAAGATTTTTTGCCTGCCCTTACTCTAGCTACCCTTTCTAAAAATAAAGTTCTTACAGACCTTTTTGATGAAGATACCTGGGCAAATCATGTTATGTTAGGTAGATGGGCCGACTTGATGATAGTGGCTCCTGCAACCTGTAATACGATATCAAAAATGGCAAATGGTATTTGCGATAATTTATTGCTAGCTGTTTATTTGTCCGCCACATGTCCTGTATGGATTGCCCCAGCAATGGACGAGGATATGTGGAACCATGCCGCTACAAAAAATAATCTCTTGAAATTGCAGGAATACGGTAATCAGATTTTGCCAGTAGATAATGGAGAGTTGGCCAGTGGTCTATCGGGCGAAGGTAGGATGGCTGAACCTGCATTTATTATTGACAAAGTATCCCATTTTTTTAATATAGATTACCACCAAGACCTTGTAGGAAAAAATATCTTAATAAGTGCAGGGCCAACATATGAAGCACTCGATCCTGTTCGATTTATTGGTAACCACAGTACTGGAAAGATGGGGATTGCGATTGCTAGAGAATGTGCTAATCGTGGTGCAAACGTACAACTTGTGTTGGGACCTTCCACAGAAATTATTCCTGCTAATTTGAATGTCACTAAGGTAAAAAGTGCTGCAGACATGTACGATGCATGCGTTAGCCTGTTTAGTAATATGGATATAGCCATCATGTGTGCTGCAGTAGCTGATTATACCCCTGTTAACATAGCAAAGGAGAAGATAAAAAAGAATGATGCCATTTTTACCATCGAATTAAAGCGTACGGAGGATATTTTAAAAAAATTAGGCTCCCTTAAGTCTCCCAAACAATTATTGGTTGGATTTGCTTTAGAAACGGAGAATGAAAGAGAGAATGCAATGAAAAAGCTGCAAAGTAAGAATGCAGATTTTATCATTCTTAATTCGATGAAGGATGAAGGAGCAGGTTTTGGATATAACAGCAATAAAATAACTATTTTTGACAAAGAAGGCAATTCAAATGCTTTTGAACTGAAATCAAAAGAAAAAGTTGCCCAGGATATTATAAACACGATTTTAAAAAAATATGATGCGTAGAATATTTTTAATTTTTATTTGCACTTCTATTACTATTATGTGCAATGCGCAAGAGTTAAATGCAAGAGTAACTGTATCAGCTTCACAAATTGGTAATAGTGTTAACAGAAGTGCATTTCTAACCTTACAAACTGCATTAAATAATTTTCTTAATACAAGAAAGTGGACGAAAGATGTATATGCACCTAATGAAAGAATTGATTGTACTTTCTTTTTGAATTTATCACCATCTGATGAGGCCAATGTTTATACCGGATCTATTTCAATTCAAGCTGCTAGACCTATTTTTAATAGTTCTTATTTATCACCTATAATAAATTTTAAAGATGATGAAATTATTTTTAAATATGTTGAATTTCAACAGCTAGAATTTAATGAGAACAGGGTTTCTGGTAACGATGCACAGGTGTCTAACCTTACAGCCATATTTGCCTATTATGCTCATATGATTATTGGATTTGATAAGGAATCATTTGCATTAAGAGGAGGGGAAGAGTCTTTTTTAAAAGCACAAAATATAGTAAACAATGCACCTGATGGAAGAGGGATAAAAGGTTGGAGACTTTTTGACGGACTTAGGAACAGGTACTGGTTGGTAACTAATATGCTTAACGGTAAATTTGCTATTATAAATGATGTTTATTACAATTATTATCGCCTTGGCATGGATAAGTTTTATGAGGATGAAAATACAGCAAGAGCGGAAATAATGAATGTCCTTAACTTATTAGCTGTTTTTAACAACGACAATCCCAATACAATGATTAACCAGTTCTTTTTTCAAGGAAAATCAAATGAATTAATTAAAGTATTTTCAAAAGGATTACCTCAAGATAAGGCCAAAGCCAGGGATTTATTATCTAGATTGGATATAACCAATTCAAACAGTTACAACGAGCAATTAAAGTGATGAAGAATCTATCATTCATTTTCGTTTTTTTATTATTGTTTTCTTGTACGGAAGTTAAGTTGGCCGACAATATTCTATCAGAACAAGAAATGGAAATCATTCTATGGGAGCAAATGAAAGCGGATGCTTTTACCAAAGAATTTATTTCAAAAGACAGTTCAAAAGATCTTTCGATGGAAAATGATAAGCTCCAACAAAAGATATTTGCAAAATACAAGGTTGATAGAAATGATTTTTATAAAACCTATCAATATTACTTAAAACACGAAGATTTAATGAAGAATGTGTTGGATTCAATAATCTTAAGACAAACCAATCTTCACCAAAAAGAATTTGAACAAAAAGTAAGTGGCAAAATAATTTTAAAGTGGTACGATATGTTTGGTCTAAAACAAATTTTTAAACCAAAAAGGAAAGCCCCTTTTAGTATGAAATACCCATTAGTTGATTTGGATGATGCTTCTATTGGTGGAAATTTAAAAATAGAATAATGAACAAACTTAGAAAAAATGCAGACGAAGCTATTTCAGACATTGTGGATGGTCAAGTATTAATGCTTGGTGGTTTTGGGCTTTGTGGCATTCCAGAAAATTGTATTACTGCATTGGTAAAAAAGAAAGTTAAAAACCTTACTTGTATTTCTAACAATGCGGGAGTTGATGATTTTGGAATAGGTTTAATGTTGCAACAGAAGCAAGTTAAAAAAATGATTTCTTCTTATGTAGGCGAAAATGCCGAGTTTGAAAGGCAATTGCTTTCAGGGGAGTTGGAAGTTGAATTGATACCCCAGGGTACATTGGCTACACGTTGTATGGCTGCAGGTTATGGAATGCCTGCAATTTTTACACCTGCAGGTGTAGGTACCGAGGTAGCCCAAGGAAAGGAGATTCGCAATTTTAATGGCAAAGATTATTTAATGGAATATGCATTTGATGCAGATTTTGCAATAGTAAAAGCTTGGAAGGGAGATAAACAAGGAAATCTAATTTACAAAGACACTGCCAGAAATTTTAACCCATTGATGGCAATGGCTGGGAAAATAACCATTGCAGAAGTAGAAGAATTGGTAGAAGATGGTGAGCTTGACCCTAATTTTATTCATACACCAGGTGTTTTTGTACACCGTATTTTTCAAGGTGAACATTACGAAAAAAGAATAGAGCAACGAACGGTTAGAAAAAGCTCTGAAAATTCCACGAAAGGGGATTTGTGAAAGCCGTAAATATGAAATAGTCTTTTTGCAATATCATAAAAGAAATTATAAACCTTAGAATAGCACATTTGCATAATTGCATATTTTCTCATTTTCTCATTTTCTTACTATGCCTTTAAATAAATTTCAAATAGCACAACGAATTGCGCAAGAGTTGCAAGATGGTTTCTATGTAAACCTTGGAATTGGTATTCCTACACTTGTTGCAAACTATATTCCTGCAGGTATGGATGTGGTTTTGCAGAGCGAAAATGGGTTGCTAGGAATGGGACCTTTTCCTAAGGAGGGAGAGGAGGATGCAGATTTAATTAATGCTGGTAAACAAACTATAACAACGCTGCCTGGCTCGTCTATTTTTGATAGCGCATTGAGTTTTGGAATGATACGTTCTGGAAAAATAAACCTAACGGTATTGGGAGCAATGGAAGTGAGCGAACTTGGCGATATTGCCAATTGGAAAATTCCTGGTAAAATGGTAAAGGGTATGGGTGGTGCAATGGATTTAGTAGCAAGCGCAAAAAATATTATCGTAGCAATGATGCATACCAATCCTGCTGGAGCAAGTAAATTATTAAAGAAATGTACATTGCCACTCACAGGTACCAAATGTGTAAAGAAAATTGTAACTGATTTAGCTATGATAGAAGTTACTGAAATAGGATTTAAGTTACTTGAAAGAGCACCCGGTGTTTCGGTTGATGAAATTATTTCTAAAACTGCCGCAACCTTAATTATAGATACTGAAATACCAGAAATGATACTCTAGTTTCATTTATTTTATGGAATAATTGTACTAATAAAATGTATGTTTGTAATTTTTTTTTCATCCTTCGATATAATTTTTTTTTTTAATTTTTTTATAAAAATCTTATTAGGTTATTGTTTGCCATAACAAATAGTTGCTCTACATTTGCTCTCTCAACAAACGATGATTGCTATGTCGGTATCTACAATGTCCGAAACATTACACAATGTTTTGGCAAACACGGGTATAAATACAACCCAACCAATACACTATCAACAAACCCCCGCACAACTTTCTGAAGCTACAGTAGCACTAGGTCAGGGTGTGTTAAATGACACGGGCGCTTTGCTTATAAACACCGGAGAATTTACTGGTAGGAGCCCCAAAGATAAATTTTGTGTAAAAGATGATATTACTGCTGATGCAGTACATTGGAATGATTTTAATATCCCTATCTCCGCAGAAGTTTTTGATAGAATGTACACAAAACTAACAAACCATTTAAGCGAAAAAGAAATATGGGTGAGGGATGCTTATGTTTGTGCAGACCCAAAATACAGATTGAATATTAGAGTAGTAAATGAAAATCCTTGGAGCAATTTATTTGCATACAATATGTTTCTTCGTCCGCAAGAAAGTGAATTGGAAAATTTCGTACCAGAATGGACAATTTTACATGCACCCACGTTTCTTGCAGACCCAGCTGTAGATGGTACAAGGCAGCATAATTTTGCCATGACCAGTTTTACTAAGAAAATAATTTTAATTGGTGGTACTGGTTATACAGGCGAAATAAAGAAAGGGATTTTTACTATCCTCAATTTTATTTTGCCTCATCAAAAAAATGTATTGAGTATGCACTGCTCGGCAAACGTTGGTGCAGCAGGCGATACAGCTATTTTCTTTGGTTTAAGCGGTACAGGTAAAACGACATTAAGTGCAGATCCTAATCGTAAACTGATAGGTGATGATGAGCATGGATGGACACCAGATAGCGTATTTAATTTTGAAGGGGGCTGCTATGCAAAATTGATAAACTTAAGTGCAGAGAATGAACCCGAAATTTACAACGCTATTAGACCAGGTGCATTGGTGGAAAATGTAACTTTCTTGCCTGGTACAAATAAAATTGATTTTGCTGGAAAGGAAATAACAGAGAATACAAGAATAAGTTATCCGCTTAGTTTTATAAGCAATGCATTGGAACCCTCTATCGGTAAAACGCCCAAAAATATATTCTTTTTAACAGCCGATTCTTATGGCATTTTTCCGCCAATAAGTAAACTTACCGCTGGCCAAGCTATGT
>JANMGS010000387.1:0-4604 GCA_031374745.1 Ferruginibacter sp.
TTTGGTTGTTTAATGTTTTTTAATTTTTTTTGATGGTTTTTGTAGTTTTAAATGTTTAAGGTTTTTGGGTTTTTGGGGTTTAGGGGGTTAGGGGTTTAAAAAGTATGTATAGTTTATAAGGTTAAAAGATTGATTTTTGGATAGGTACAAAATAGTCCTTGCCAATAAACATAAAAATTCAGAAAATTGTTTTTCAATGAAATTAATATTTGCCACTAATAACCAAAACAAAGTAGCTGAAATAAAAGCGGCACTTTCTGAAGGGTTAGAAATTATAACACTCAAAGAAGCGGGTATTGATATTGACATACCAGAACCGCACGAAACATTGGAAGAAAATGCGACGGAAAAAGCTACTGTAATACATAGACTTACTGCTCAAAATTGTTTTAGTGAAGATACAGGATTAGAAGTAGCCTTGCTCGACGGTGCGCCGGGTGTACGCAGTGCACGCTACGCAGGTGAGGAAGCTGACAATAAAAAAAATATTGCGTTGTTGCTAAAAAACATGGAAAATATAAGCGAGCGTTCTGCCCAGTTTAAAACAGTTATTTCCTTGATACTGGATGATAAAGAATACCAATTTACGGGCATATGCAAAGGGCAAATTATTACTACAGAAAGAGGCGACAAAGGATTTGGGTATGATAGTATTTTTATTCCAACGGGTGATGATAGAACTTTTGCTGAAATGAATATGGAAGAAAAAAACAAATACAGCCATCGTAAAAAAGCATTGGCAAAATTGATTGAATTTTTAAATAACTACCATGGCTAGGGTTAAATTAATTGTTCCTGAAAAGAAAATATTTGTTGCAGAAATTTCTGTAAGAATTACCGATATAAATTACGGCAACCACCTAGGCAACGATTCCCTCGTGAGCATTATACAGGAGGCACGCATGCAATGGCTTGCTAGCAATAATTTTACCGAATTAAATATTGCGGGATCTGCACTTATTATGGCAGACCTTGCGGTGGAATACAAAGCAGAAGCTTTTTATGGAGACAAGCTTTTTATTGCCATTGCCATAGGAGAAATAACCAGGGTAAGTTTTGAATTGTTTTATGAAATAACAACTACACGAAATGATAAAAAAATAGTTGTTGCACTTGCAAAAACTGGTATGGTTTGCTTTGATTATGAAGTGAAGAAAGTTGTGGGTGTGCCGGAGGCGTTTCTTGCAATTTTAGAAAATGATTAATTGGTTATTTCGTATACCAATGTTATTTTTTCTTCCAACTCAATATCTTCCATTTCAAATTCTTGAAATCCAGTTTCGGAACTTATCGCAGCATCTTCTTTTATAATTGCTGGAGCAAATAGAATCTGCTTTATTTCTGCGGGTGATGATAAACCGCCTTCCCTGTATTTCAACACCTGCTTTACTTTTATGATTTTTACATTTAAAGCCATGGCAATATTTTCTGCATTTACCTTGGCATCTTGTATTGCTTGCCTCACCAATAGCAATCTCGTCGCTTTTTCTAAGCTATCCGATATTTTTGTTTCAAACGATACATCTAAATCACTAAGCCCGGCAGTTTCTATTTCCTTGTATAACGCATCAATTATTTTTGTATTTATGACAAACTCCAGTTTCAAGCTATTTCTAGCAGTGTATCTTTTTATTTTATTATCATAATCTGTAGAACTTTCAATATTGTAATCCGCAATTTTAATAGATGTATTTACAAATCCAATTTTGTATAATGACTTTACTAAATTATCTATTTCTTCGTTTAGTTTTTTTAGAACATTTTTTTCTATTGTATCATTCTTTTCTACAGTTAGGGTAAAAATAGCGACATCGGGTCTAATTTTTATTTTAGCACTCCCTTCAGCTACCATTTCACTTGAATTTTTTGATTGCGCCTGGACGCTCAATGTATTAAGTGAAAAGTAAAGGCACACTACTACTTTAAAAATGACAATTGGTTTTGGTAAATCCATATATAATTTATCTTCAAGATGCAAAGTATCGAAAGTTCCATAAAAATATTTATTTGATATTGAAAGGGGGCATTTTAAGCATATTCCTTTTTCTATAGAATTTTGATTGGTATTATGAGCAAACACAAATCTACTCCACCCATAAAAGCTGAAAACCGTTTTACTGCTGATGGGCAGCGGATAGAAGCGGTAGCCCACATCCGCCTTTGGCGGAGAGGACTACAAGCGTATAGCCGCTACAAATGCTCATTTATATTCTCTGCCCATTGCCCCAAGCAAAAAAACTAGGATTTTATAGACTTTTGCAGGCTAGAAATCTTGGTTACCATAGAGGCTTGGAAGATTTAATGCTCATCCCTTATCTTTGCCGAAATTTACAAACCAATTTAATCATTTATAATACTTCACATGTCAGTTTTAGTAAATAAAAATTCTAAAGTAATTGTACAAGGCTTTACAGGTACCGAAGGTAGTTTTCATGCTACGCAAATGATAGAATACGGAACCAACGTTGTAGGTGGTGTAACGCCCAATAAAGGCGGCACAATGCATTTGGAGCGTCCGGTGTTTAATACAGTTGCCGATGCGGTAAAAACCACAGGCGCCGATGTAAGTATCATTTTTGTACCTCCTGCATTTGCAGCGGATGCCATTATGGAGGCTTCGGAAGCAGGTATTGCATTGATTGTTTGTATTACAGAAGGTATTCCGGTGAGCGATATGGTGAAAGTGAAAAATTATTTACAGGGTAGCAATAGCCGATTGATAGGGCCAAATTGCCCGGGTGTAATAACGGCTGATAAATGTAAAGTGGGTATTATGCCAGGTTTTATTTTTAAGAAAGGTCGTATTGGTATTGTTTCTAAAAGTGGCACACTTACGTACGAAGCGGCAGACCAAGTGGCAAAAGCTGGTTTGGGTATATCGAGTGCTATTGGTATTGGCGGCGACCCGATAATAGGTACTACTACAAAACAAGCTGTAGAATTGTTTATGAATGATGATGAAACAGATGCTATTGTTATGATAGGCGAAATAGGTGGCGGCATGGAAGCAGAAGCTGCCGAATATATAAAAAGTACGGGCAATAAAAAACCAGTTGTAGGCTTTATAGCAGGGCAAACGGCTCCTCCGGGTAGGCGTATGGGCCATGCAGGTGCTATTGTAGGTGGCGAAGATGATACGGCTGCTGCAAAAATGAAAATTATGGCTGCTTGCGGTATTCATGTAGTGGCTAGTCCGGCTGATATAGGAAAAACGATGGCTGAAGCATTGAAGAAATAATATTGGAAGAATGAACGTAAAAAAGCCCCTCGCTACCTAACGCTTGGGGCTTTTTTTATTATGAAGGATACTGCTTATCTTGTTCTTTTTATATAGTTTAATAGCTCATCTTTGTTTGAACTAAAACTCAAGACATCGGTTAACTGGTAGTAATTGTTTCTATCGATCGTTCTATTGTAAAAGTATTTTGCCACATCCAATTTGCCATCATCGAAACTAAAAGCGCTCATTAAATCTCTTACCTGCGCTGTAGAAAAATAACTTGTACTTGCAGCCTGCTTTGCGATGCTAATTTTTCTATCATCAAAAGCCTCTTTTTGTACATATTGCTTTAACATGCTAAAATCGTATGCTGATATTTGGCGATAATTGTTAGGGTAAGATGGTGGGTAATTGTTGGGATAGTTTTGTGTGTTATCATCACAATCATATCTTTTATACTTTTTCTTTTTCTTACCATAGCCCATGCCATTGCCATTGTTATTAAACTGCCTTTCGGTAATAATTACTTGGCCAGTGTTAGTGATATTAATATTTGTTTCTACGCCTGGTTTGAAATACAAGACCGAGTTATAAATTTGTTGAACCCGCTGGTTACCAAAAATAGGTCTTCGTATTTCATTAATGATAATGGCATGATTGCCAGATTGCAAAGAGCCTACATTTATTGTATTACCATAACCATTGTTTTCATTACTTTGGTAATCTCGATTGTTATCGATGTTTACCGTAAAACGATTTTGGGTATTGGAAACTACTACCAAAGAACTATTTTGGTTGTTGCCGCCTTTGTTCCTTTTGCTATATTGCTCCTCTTGGTTTTGTCTATCGTCGTCATCTCTATCCTCTTCTCTTGCTCTTTGGGCAAATGAAGTAGTAAAAATTGTTGAAAGTAACAATAATGTAATAATCTTTTGCATAATATAAAATTTAAAGTTGAAGAATGGCAGTTTCTTTATTGGCTGCTTTGCGTTGTATATTCAAACGATGTGCCATGTGCCAAAAAAATGGGTAAAGGAATGTTAAAGAAAAAGATATGCTTTGCATTATGCATTTTAATTAACTTTTACATCCTATAATTGTGATACAAATTATTAAGATATTGTAATACACTACTCAATAACAAATTGTACCTTGTAATTAAAATAACCTCCTTATGTTTTTAAAGAAAATCTTACTGGTAATTTTTATCGGTTTATCAATAAATACCATGGCACAAACACCCAATTATGTAAAAGAGTGGAAGAAGATAGAGGGCTTAGAAAGCAAGGGATTAACAAAAGATGCTTTGAAGCAAGTGGTATCTATATTTACAGATGCCATACAAAACAACAATGAAGCACAGCAAATAAAAGCTGCCATTTAC
>JANMGS010000394.1:0-2425 GCA_031374745.1 Ferruginibacter sp.
GTAAAGCGTAGTTTGCGTTTACACTTTGCAAATCGGGGTTTGTTATTGTTAATGTTTGGTTTGTTCCACTTAATGTTGTAGGCCAAACTATATTGAAAGTTATTTGAGTTGGACTTACAAATACAACATTGGTTATAGAAATCCCGGCACCTGTAGTTGTTACTGCCAATCTATTTGTATAACCAGTACCAGGGTCATAAAATTCGCTGTTATTGATAGATGTACCATTTAGTGTGATGGGCGTTGTACGTGTTCCTATTACGGGGCCAACACCACAACTAATTGTTCCCAATGCTGATGGAGTAGCAGGAGGAGGCGCTTTTAATTGTATAGCCCTTACTCCATAAGAATTTGTTGTGTTGCAGTATTGATGAAATGCCCACATGGTCATATTATCATCTGGGTCTACACAAACTTGGCTATAATCGCCCCATCTATTTACAAATGTAGCGCCATTAAGTGGATTGTAATCTGAGCCTGTGGCTGTTGCAAAAGTAGAATCTTCCAAATCACCCAAAGCAGAAGTTCTGTAGCGGCCAGCCAATACTATATTTATTCTATCTACAGCAGAAGCTGAACTAGATGCTAAAATAGCGTGGCCTTGCCCACTCATGGCAATACTTGGAAACCAAAATCCTCTTGGATTTGTAGCGGCATCATTAAATAAAGTGCCTGATTGAGCAATTGTTGGTGTGGTATTAAAATTTCTAATTTCATACCACCTGCAACCATTTCTTCCTCCTGTAGATGAGCCCACTCCACTCGTATTTACCTGTATAGTATGTGCAGTCCATAAGCTAGAAACACCGGTAATTTTATTTTTCATAATCATGGCTGCAAATAACCTTGTATTGCTTGCATCCAAATCGCCACCAGTTGTACCCAAAGCTACTTGCTGAATAGGGCTAGCTGTAGTATTGGTAGCTAATTCTACTTCTGCTCCTAAAGTAGTAACGCCACCTGGATAGGTAACTTTTCTAAAAGCCAAAAGACTTAAAAATCCGGTATTACCAACAATATAGCCTTCTGTAGCAGTAGGATCATCGTTGTGAACACCTTGAGGTGTTCTTATACGAAATCCTACAGGAGCGGCAGAAGTTCCTATAGCACTAAAAGGTGTAATGGTTAATGTGCCAGCAATCATATCTGATTTATCAACAACATATGCCGATGAATGAGCAAAACTTCCCGTTGAGGTTGTAAAGATATTTGAACCCATGTACAACGAATTTGCATCGATACCCAAAGTAGGATAATCTAAAAATTTTCCTATATCTAAATTACCCACTGGAAATGCACTCAATTGTATTCTAAAAAAGGTAAACGAAGCTGTACTAGTAATGGTAGGCCCACTACTTACTGCAAAAAGTAAATAATTATTAGTTGTTTCATTTGTGCTCATGGATATTATGAACCATCTATTGGTAAGCCTATCATAACGAACATGTGGGTCAGTAGTAGTAACACCCGCAAATGCTGTTCTAAAAAAATTATTTTGAGAAACATCCAATGCTGGCGCTGCAAGCAAAGTGGTGGATGTACCATTAGGTGTAGTTACCGCTGCAGCAATTACACTTGGTTTGGCATACGCTTTTAATCTATAATTTTGAGCAATAAAAACCTGGGTAGATCCTACATCTCCATTGTTATCTGGTGGCCAACCGCCAGTAGCAGAAGAAAAATCTGTAGCCATAAAATTGGAATGTATGGTTTGGGTAACTCCATTTATTCTGCTGGCTGTATTTCCCAAATTAGGAGCATCCAAGGGCCATTTGCTAAAAGGGCGATTTTCCGAATTAATGCTGGGTAATTCATCAGGCAATTCTAATTCGGGTCTTAAAGGAAAAATCTTACCCTTATTTTCGGCATCATAAATTTTGCTATAAGCATTTATTTCATTTACTGTTTTGGTAATTCCCTTGATACCGGTAATTGTTTTTCCTACTATATCTTGAGCCTGGCTAGCAAGGCTTAAAGGAAAAAGAAAAAGAAAGAAATATATTTTTTTCATTTAAAAGATTTCAATTTATAATTAAATATTAAAGATATATACAAAAGCTTACATTTAAAATTGAATTGAATAAATTTTCAAAAAATGTATTCTGTATTTTTGATTAAAAAAGATTTATCATAATGCCAAACAATTATTCCCCCTTATCTTTGCACCCTCAACAAATGATACGCTGTTTGTGAAGAAAAATTGGTGGAAAATATTATCCTTCTTACTCCTTATCTACACGGTTGTAGCGGGTTTTCTTACGAAAGTTCCACGCCTCCCTATTTTAAATGAAACCATTAGAAACATGTTTTTCCATGTATGTATGTGGATGGGTATGATGGTTTTGTTTACATTAAGTGTAATTCATAGTATTCGTTATTTAAGTAAATTCAACCATAAGTATGATATTTATGCATCTAGCTATGC
>JANMGS010000401.1:0-1610 GCA_031374745.1 Ferruginibacter sp.
TGGGTATCCTTTCTACCTCCCGTTTTACCTATTTTCCAGAATCTGTAAAGAAAACCTCTTCTGTTTTTTCACCTTTTTTTACTGCCAATCTTGGATTAGATGTGTACTTTGAAGGGCAAGAAAAAGACAGTTATACCACCAGCCTTGTTGGTTTATCTGTGCTACAAACAATACACAAAAAAACAAAATTAAAGTGGATGCTTAGTCGCTTTAAAAATTCGGAAAAAGAAAATTTTGATATTGCGGGTTCTTATCTTTTTGGAGACAGGGATTTTGATAACGCAAGCCCCACGTTTGGGCAAATAACAAACCCACTAGGTGCAGGCTCCTATCAAAATTAT
This sequence comes from Ferruginibacter sp., assembly GCA_031374745.1. Classification (GTDB taxonomy): domain Bacteria; phylum Bacteroidota; class Bacteroidia; order Chitinophagales; family Chitinophagaceae; genus Ferruginibacter. Next base: position 342 of record JANMGS010000401.1, read on the forward strand.
GCTCGCAATTTATTGGATATAGAAGTCTACAATGCAAGCCACAAGGGCAGCTACGAAGTAAACAACCATTTTATACAATGGGGTGTATCTGCAGAGCAAACAAAAATAAAAGATAAATTGGCACAATTCGAATACAGGGATTCTGCTGGTTATTCGTTGCCTTACAGTCCCAGTGCATTAACTATTTACAATGTTCAAAACAGCACATCAGATTTAGCTATTCAAAAATACAGCGGATATGTGCAGGATAATATAAGATTGCTAAAAAAGAATGCTGATATAACACTGCAAGCAGGCGTAAGATATAATTACAATAGTTTAAACAAAGAATTTTTGGTAAGCCCAAGAGCACAATTAAGCTATAAGCCATTTGGCAAAAAAGACATGGTATATAAAGTAGCTGCAGGCATTTACAACCAACCTCCTTTTTATAGAGAACTTAGACGATATGACGGAAGTTTAAATACAAACATAAAGGCTCAAAAAAGTGCACAGATAGTTGCTGGCTTAGATTATAATTTTAAAGGTCCTGGCAATAGGCCCATGCGATTGACTTCCGAGGCCTATTATAAATCCATGACAGATGTAGTGCCTTATGATATAGACAATGTAAAAATTAGATACCTAGGTAGCAACAATGCCAAAGCTTACGCAGCAGGAATAGAGTTTCGATTATTTGGAGAGTTGGTTAAAGATGCCGAAAGTTGGATTAGTGTAGGTTTTATGCGTACAAGAGAAAACCTAAACAATGATTTTTATTACGATTATAAAAACGCATCAGGCCAAATAATAAATGCAAGTTCTATTGACCAAGTAGTGGTAGATAGTGTTAAAAATGAAGTAGGCTATGTACGCCGCCCTACCGATAGGTTAATAACAGTGGGGCTTTACCTTGAAGACTATTTGCCTACTAACAAAAATTTTAAAATACACCTCAACGCTATTTATGGAGCCAATATGAGTTACAATATACCCAATTCTACCAAGTATAGAAATGGACTGATAATTGCACCATACATAAGAGTTGATATGGGTTTTAGCGCATTGTTATTAAGTGAAAAATCCTTGAGAAGAAGCCATAATCCATTTAGGAAATTTGATAACATTTGGGCAAGTTTAGAAGTTTTTAATTTGATAAATAGAGAAAATACGATTTCATTCCAATTAATAAAAGATTTTTCAAATACCGTTTATGCTTTACCAAATAGGCTTACGCCAAGGCTTATTAATTTAAAAATTGTAGGTAAATTTTAGTTTTTAACATTTTTA
>JANMGS010000412.1:0-10856 GCA_031374745.1 Ferruginibacter sp.
TCTTCTTTTTACGAAAAAACATAACATGAAAATACAAAAAACAATTTGGGGACACCTAAAACCAAACCAACTTTCCTTATTTAATAGGGCTTCTAGAGGACGGTAGCTGTTTTTTGGGCAAAAATGATGAAGTCAGGAAAAATTACGCCAATATGAGATATACTAGTTGTCTAGTTCATTAAAATAAAAGAATAAACTTTATCCACAATATTTTATAAAAAAATTTAATAAAATCGTTCATTAGCAGATATTAAATTTCACAGACATTATGTGCTAAATAAAACTAAGGTTACGCTTGCCCCGCAGGGCCACCAAAATTAAACGGAATTTCTACAGCCTCTAAATCCTGTATAGTTCCATTTACAGCCTCAAATTTCTGTACATTTTCTACCATTGCTTTCATAAAACGTTTGGCATGAAATGGAGTCATAATAATCCTGCTTTTGACTTTGCTTTTGGGTGTGCCTGGCATTACATTTACAAAATCATATACAAATTCTGCATGGCTATGCGTAATGATGGCTAAGTTTATATAAGTTCCTTCGGAAGTTTCTTCGGAAATTTCAATATTAATTTGGCTAGGTTGTTCGTTTTGATTCATATAATAAAAAAAGGGAACCTTACAGTAAGGTTCCCTTGTATAAAAAATTAAAAATTATCTTGGACCTGTGTATGTTAAGGTATCAAAGAAAGCCCTAAGTGGATTATTGTTATAGTTCCAACAAACATAAATCTTTTTTGTAGATGGGTCATATCTGCTTGGGAAAGAACCTGCACCTGTAAACATTGTAATTGGAGTAGCTCCACCTGTATTCACAACACTAGTTACATTATTTGTTACCGGATCAAAAGTAATTTCAGGGGCAATTGCATTTCCATACCAACTTACTGTACCTGGTCCAGTTCCAATTGGATGACCGAAGTCATCAGCTGCTATCCAAAAAAACTTAACAGAGCTAGCACCACTAGTCTTCATAGCCATGGGTATATTGGTATAAGGGAATGTATAGGGATCCCTATTATGATATCCATTTAAACTATAATTACCATCATATTTATTTTTTACATTAAAAGTAATTACAATATCCTTGCTATTTTTAGCAACTTGATATCCGCCATCTACACCAGTAATAGTCAAACCTAAACCAAATGTAGTAGTTAAGTCATATCCAGAAGTATTTGGAAATACAATTGGTATCTTAACAAATTTAGCGCCAGCAGGGATTTTAATTGATGTAGGTAATGAATAAGATCCTGCAGGTAAAGGTACATAGATACTAGGTACTATTGAAGGTTTCAAAGCTATTGAAACATTTACGTCTGTAGTAGCAGGAAATTCAGATTCTAAAGCAATTGCTACTATAGCAATAGTTTGTAAAGCAGTTGTAGAATTTACATCTCCTGCGATAGATACTGTATCTTTTGCAGTAGTAGCAGATAACAAATCTTTTGACTGAGGAAATGAAACTCCCTTTACTTCAATATTGGAGATTCCAAGATTCTGATCATCAAATTTTTTATCTTTTGCGCAACTACCTAATAATACTACTATGGCAATTGAAGCTGTTAAGAGATTTTTTTTCATAATGTAATTTTTATATTTATTAATTAATTTTGATCCCAGAAAATTCTGTTTCTTCCAGTATTACCACCACCAGTAAATACATCTATCACACCTTCGCCACCAGCATTTGTAGGGTTAAAACTGTATTCATTTTGTGGGTAAAACATTCTAATTGGAATTTGCGTTTTTGTATTAGAAGGGTTGGTAGAAATTGCTGGTCCTCTTGCAAAACCACTCTCTACGCCATATCTCATATTGGTTCTTCTATAATCAGACCATACTTCTAATGTAGCCAAGCAATTTAGAGCAAACCATTTTTGTGAAATAATCGTGTAAATCCCGCCAGAATAACCACCTGGAGAATTTCCTCCAGGAATAGAGGTAGGAGTTGCATTAATATCTACATCAATATAACCAGCATTGTTTGCAATGTAAAAATCAGCTTGAGCAACCGTTAAGCCTAAAGAAGTAAATGACTCTCTAATAGCTGCAGTAAGTGTAGTAGCTGCATTACCAGTTAATATGCCTCTTCTCATTGCCTCTGCCTGTAAAAATAAGCTTTCTGTAGCAGTAAGAATCCATGCATCAGAAGCAGCACCCTTTGGTAATAAGCCAGAAGGAGTAATAAAAGAAAGCCTATTACCACCGTTAGCTGCATTGAAACCTGCTACCTCACCATAAGGAATACCTCTATGTGAAGTTGCATCTACAGGATAAGTATAAAATTTGTCAACACGAGGATCAAGATTCCACCCATAATAACCACCAGATGGAGGACCTACAGCATAAGCATTAGCCTTTGTTTGATCGCCAGTACCACTTGGGCTACCCGTTTCTGTTGTTACATATAAACGGTAATAAGGGTTTGGTTTGGTATCGTTGTAGCCAGGGTTTATCATTGCAGACTGACCAGTTCCTATGAAACCAGAACCTTCTGCTGTAATAATAGCCATTTCTGCTACTTGGTTTGCACCCGGGATAAAAGTATTGGTTTCTGTACCAACACCGCCAGTAGAAGTAAAAGTAGTATTAGCCATGTGCATCAACATTCTCAACTTAAGTGTATTGGCAAATTTCTTCCAATTGGTTTTATTGCCTTTATACACCAAATCATTTGTAGCAATGGCTGGGTTATTGTTAGAAGAAGATAGAGTAGCATTGTTCAATAATGCAATAGCAGCATCTAACTCTCTAAATAAACTAGCATAAATGTCTTTGTCATCATCATACTTTGGTGTTCTAATATTTCCACCATCAAAAGCTTGTGAATAAGGTACATTACCAAATATATCTACCAGCATTTGAAAATCCAATGCTTTCATAATTCTAGCAATAGCTTCGTACATACCAGCCCCACTCGCATTTGCATTTTTAATTACGAAGTTGTAATTGGTAGCATTATAGTACAAATTGTTCCAAGGGGTTAATCCTTGTCCAAAATCATTGGTAAAACTATAGGTTTCTTCATCGCCTATAGATTGGTAACTACCAGAGCGAGCCCAATAACCCAACCACTTTTGTAGAACAGTCCAATTGGTTGCTTGAATACTGGCAGTGCTTGACAATGCCGCTGGCAATACTGATTTATAATCCACCGTAGAAGCAGTAACTGCCGATGGGTTAGTGTTTATTGCAAAGTCGTCTTTTTTACAACTTACTACAGTAGCAGCTAGTAAAGCGGTAACAACGAATGCATTTTTTATTTTTAATATTTTCATTTCCTGTAATTTTTATAATTAATTAAAATTGGAATGTAACATTCACACCCATGAACCTTGTTGGTGGTTGGTTAAACGCTGTACTTCTACCGATTGCATTTCCAGTGAATGCATTGTTTCCGTTAGATGTAAACTCAGGGTCTGTCCACTGGTTAGATTTTGGTAACCACATTAACAAGTTACGACCAGAGAAACCAGCAGTTACACCTCTCAATGCTTTTCCTGTAAATAAACTTGCAGGGAAAGTGTAGGTTAATGAAACTTCACGTAATTTGAAGAACGCACCACTTGCTAAATAGTTAGTGATAGCTCCTGTATTTAAATCATCGTTGTAGAATTCTCTACCAAAAGTTTTTGTATAAACATTGGTATTGGTTTCAAATTTACCTGGGCTGGTTTCAATTACAGAATTAGGAAATACAAATGCTCTACGACCAAATGATCCACTTCTTTCAGAAATACCGTTGTCATCCATAAATTGTCCCAATTGGTCAGCAACGATATTGTTACCAGTGCTATATTGACCAACAACAGACAAAGAAAGGTCTTTCCAATTTACATTTAAGTTCAAGCCTAAGATATGCTCAGGAAGGGTTTGACCATGTTGTGTTTCAAGAGAATTTATTGTTGGCATACCTGTACCAGCATCTACAATTACTCTACCACTTGGGTCCCTCACATAATCAGTTAATTTGAAAACGAAAGCAGGTTGGTTAACAATAGCAAAGTTGTAGTTACCTATACCCAATTCATTCACACCATCTATTAAGCTAGTAATTTTATTCTTTTGGTTTGTGTAGTTTATTTTAACGTCTACAGAGAAATCTTTACCAAGTGTAAACAATGGCGTCAATTTCAAATCAAGCTCTAACCCTTTGTTGGTAAATGAACCAGCATTAAGTAAAGCGGTAGTAGCACCTGTTGTATTAGACAACTGTACATTTAAGATTTGATCTGTATTTTTTTGCGTATAATAATTGGCTTCTAAATTTATTTTATTTTTAAGGAAACCTAATTCAATACCTACTTCTTTGGTGTTTACAAACTCAGGCTTTAAACCAGCAGCAGGATAAACCACATTTCCAATTTGGAAACCTGGTGTAGTTCCATAAGGGAAGAATAATCCTGCCCCAAATGACGTTTCATTTTGGTATGCACCAATATTAACGTTACCCGTTCTTCCAATACCGCCTCTTACCTTGAAGAAACTAAGTACTTTGTTGTCTTTTAATGCAGGAATTAACTCATGCACTAGAATAGAAGTATTTACACTTGGATAAAAGAAAGAAATATCTTTTGATTCAAAAACTTTATTGGCTGGTACTAGACGGCTATCTCTATCGTAGCTCGCAGTAGCTTCTAAGAATATCCATCTGTTGTAGTTGATGCCCACATTTCCGAAAAATCTTTGCAATCTAGTTAAAGATTGTCCTTCACCAACATTTGGCTCACCCAAACGAGTAGCTACTGATAAGAAGGCAGACTGACCTAAGTTATTACTTCCAAGACTAAGGTTCTTGGTTCTAGACTCACGGAATGAATGACCAACTGTAGCGTTAAATCCAAATTTCCTGTAAGAATTACTGTAGTTAGCAAAAGCCTCCGAAGTTAAACGGCTGCTGTAAGCGTTAGACTCTTGAACAGCTGCTGATAGAATCTTATTAGAAGGACCTGATGGTCTTGTAAGATAAAATGCAGATGGAGTCCACGCACCAGAAGTTGCTGTTGCATTGTAATTAGATACTGTAAGACCTACACGGTAAACAAAATTTAAATTTTTGTTTGCTTTGTAGTTAAACTCTAAGTTACCAAATACATCGTCTTGTTTATCTATGTTGCGATTGTTGTCTTTTGCGAAATACGGCGTAAAACTAAAGTTAGTAAGGTAAGTTGTATAATATCCATTAGGGCTAGAGAAATAATCATTTCTCCAATCTGAATATTTACTAAGCTCCACATTACCTGGCGCACTTGTAACACCATAATAAACAGTAGAGTTTGCAGTAGTAGTATTAGATTTTGTTTGTGTATATCTAATATTACCTATTGCTTTAAATTTGTTGTATTCTTTTTCTGCTCTAAATGTTACACCACGTCTCGTAGACTCATCATCAGGCATAATACCTTTGATGCTTACGTTTTGCCCACTCAAGTAGAAATCTCCAGTTGAAAAAGAAACGTCTGTTTGGTTGGTTACACCTGTATTATAGAATTTTCTTCTTGCATTATTTTTATAAGAATACTGATGTTTTTGAAGTTCGCCATTAGGACCAGCTTCTCCAAGGGTTCTGATAGACCCATCGAATTCATCGCCCCAACTTTGTTGCTCATAAGCTGTGTAAGTACCTTCTCCTGTAGATTGATCTTGATCGTACCCAGAGCCCCATCTTTTTTGGAATTTAGGCATGTAGTTAATCGTTTCAAATTGAGTAGACTGGCTAAAAGAAACCTGCGGTTTTTGTTTGCTGCCTTTTCTAGTTGTAACAATAATAGCGCCATTCACACCATCAGGACCATAAACAGCAGTAGATGTAGCAGATTTTAAAATCGTTACATCAGCGATATCGTTTGGATTGATAGATGAGAAAAAGTTTAATGATAACGGAACACCGTCTAACACCAACATTGGCTGGTTATTACCCGTAAGAGATCTGATACCTCTTAGCGTAATCCTTGTATCTTGTTTTACACCACTATTGGTAAGTTGAATATTTACACCTGCTGCTTTAGCGGTTAAACCTTGCGCAATGTTAGTAGAGCGCCCTTGTGTAATTTCTTTGTTACCAAGACTTACAGTAGCAGTACCTTGAGATGATTTTGATCGTACTTTACCCAAAGTAGTACTTACAACTACTTCTATTAAACTTGCATTATTGGTAACCAAGGCAGCACCCACAAAAGTAAGCGTACCTACTGTTATTTTTTGGCTCTCATAGCCTGTGCAAGTTACCGTAAGAACCGAAGCGTCATTTACCTTCAACGAAAAATTACCGTTTTCATCGGTAGCCGTTCCATTGGGTAAATTGTCAGCTTTAATAGATGCATAAGGGACACCATTTCCCTTATCATTAACAATTTTACCGGTTACAACCCGGCTTTGTGAAAATGCCAATACTCCTGTGAGCATAAACACCACAAATAGTGATAAGATTCTTGTCATGAGTTTAATATTAATAATTAATGAATCGTAAAAATAGGAATTAAATATTTAACATAAAAATTTTGTTAAATAAAAATAAATTCCTCGTCTCTTTAGTATGACATTATATTATGCTGTTCCGCTGCGTAAAAGTTAAAAAAAGTTAAAATTTGTATAACGCCTGCAATTTCACTTCGGTACGGTGGTTTCCTTGTATTTCATCTAACCCAGATCCAATGGTGGTGCGCTCTGGATATAGATATTGAGCTACCCTAGCCCATAGTGTCAGTTTTTTATTTACATCGTAGTTTACATTAATATAGTACCGGTAACCTTTATCATAAAAAACAGGAATTGAAAAACTATACAAAACATCATTTTCATAAGCGTAGAGGCGGCTGTTATATCCTTCTGTTTCAAAGTATTGCAATCGCATATTGGCAGAAAAAGGTTTCATACTAGGTTTATAAGTTACATCGGCATATAAAAGGAACCCTGTTTCTGCAGATTCGCCTTTCTTATTAAACCAAACAGCTTCTACCCTGCTTCTAAAGCTAAGCTCGGGGTTTATTTTGTAGGAGAACTGCGTGCGCCAGTTTTGCCTAGGCTGTGGTACTACTGGACTTAAGGTGAGTTCATTGGGATTATAATTAATTGATTTAGACTCCGATCTAAATCTTGTATATATTTCAAATATCTTATTGGGTTTGTAATTTATTTGCAAGAAATAATCTGAACCAGCTGCGGGTGTATTTACCCTGTACCTTAGCCACGGGAAACGGAAGAAATCTGCATAAGCATCTACACGCCATGAATTTGTAGGCCGTATTGTTATTCCAGAAAAGAATCCTTTTTCATTGGAAGGGGTAGAACTTTCTGTGAAGGCATTTGTATAAAGCGATTGGTAGCCTTTGGAAATGTTTCTATATACAAAGCTCATATCTATATTATTGGCTACACTTATAAGTAAGCCATTTATAAATGCAGGGTATTTTTTATTGGTAATGGCCGCTTCTCCAAAAAAATGGAAATTATTGTAGGTATAACTGTAATCTGTACTGTAGTTTCCAAAGCTTTTTCCAGAAAGTGCATATAAATTATAAGGATCTGTTGATTTTATCAACGGGTATTTTAAACTGTATTGGATGGCATTTACACCCACATGCAGTTGTTTAAATTTATAAGATAAATTGCCACCAAATGCCAATTGCCGTTGAATACCTTTATCGGCAACCTCGCTTGCTGTGCGATGAAAACCAGAGGTTTGAAAGGAAGTAACAAAATCATCTTGGGTTTGTGTAGTATCGCCTGCTGCAAAATTTGCATCTGTTTTTTTATAAGAGCCAAATAAAGTAGCCTCCCAATTCTTTTTTGCAAGTGTAATACCCACACCTCGGTGAAAAAATATTTCGCCTGCAGAATTATATGGCCGCAACACGTCTGCCTCTCTTTTTGTAGCAAGCACATCTGGTCCTTTTTTAAATGCAAGGCTCATCCACTGGGTAAGCCCCTGCCCCATATTTACTGTATAATCGCCCAATGCCAGTGATTTGATGATACCGATTTTTTTTGCAAACAGATGAGCAGAATAAAAATCGAAACCTTGCTTTTGCGGGCCTTTAAAAAATTGCTCCCCTGCATCTTTTTCGCCTACGACACCATATTGTAGTAGGTTTTTATAATTATAGCGATACCGCACAAACAACCTTTGCTGGGCGCCAGGATAGAAATTTTTACCAGCATTGGGATCTATTTTATACCCATCAGATTTTTCAATGACTTGGGTTGCACGAAGCAATATTGTATGCTCACCATCTTTCAATCTTTCGCCAATGGCCGAAAATATATCTGCATTTTTATTAACAGTTATGTAAGGTCTAATTTTTTGTATGGTGGCAATATCCCAGCCAGGTACCGCTTGTAATTCGTATAAATTAATCAAAATACCCAGGTAATTTCTATAGCTAAGTAGGTTTTGTATTTGTATAGGCGTAATTAAACGCAATTCTTTTAAATCTGCTTCTGAGGCATAGTTTATATTTATGGGATTTTTTTGAAACTGAGCCATTTGTTGTACATAAGCATCATCTTCTGTCTCTGCATCTTCACTATTTTCGGTAATATTTTCAAACTGCTGTTCTATTGTTGTGTTGGGAACCTCTTGTTGCTTTTCGGGTACTTGCGCTACACAGTGTACATACAGGAAAAGGAGGCACAACAATGTTGTAATTTTCCTCATTTTTGCTGCGCTTTAAAATTATAAATCAATAAAAACCCTGGTGAAACGCCTAACTGAGGATGAAAACTTGCCGCTACATCTATCCTTAGGCTGTTGTATAGAAATCCAATACCCGCAAAACCAGTACTGTTGTCGCTTCTAAAACCTGCTCTGGCAAAAAATTGTTTTTTAAAATGATATTGTATGCCGCTGGTAACGTTTATAGGCTGGTCTTCTTCTTTCACAATTTCTGAGCTTACATAAAAATTATCGGTGGCATCGTACCCTACACCAAATTTATAAGCAGATGCCAGTTTTTCATCTCCTGTTTTGCCAAGCTTGCCGCTTACCGGATTATATACATGAATACCTGCATTTAATTTTTCTGTAAAATGAACAATGGCTCCAGCCTCAAAATTAATGGTAGAGGCATTGTTGTAAGCAGGTATTTTATATCCGTAATAGTTAAACTGCACGCCTATATCTACTTTGGTTCCAAGTGATCTTGCGTACGCCAACCCTGCTTTCTGCTCATTAAAATTGGCGAACCCAGCATAATTTACTTGCACCCCAATATTGCCCTTTTTTGTAGGAATAGCTGCCGCTAAGCCGTACACACTATTATCTGCCAATAAAAACCTCCGCTCGCCATACACGCCTACACCGGCCGTTTTTATTTGTGCCAAGGCTGCTTGGTTTCCGGTAAAAGAGAATGGATCCAATTGTTTGGTACTATAGGCTCCAAGACTAATATAAGGCATACCCACACTGTATCTCAGCGATTGTGCATTGGTAAATAATGCTCCAAAAATTAGAAAAGCCAATATAAAAAAGCGAAGTAATATTGTTCTCAAAGTATTTTTTATTTATATTCGAAACCCAAGTTAAAGGAAATAACCTAAACTATTATAGCCCATAGACAAAAATTAATTGAATATAGTTTGATACTTTTGCAATATGCAAATTTTAGACGGAAAAATAGTAGCAGAGGCAGTAAAATTGGGTGTAAAAGCGCAAACAATTTTACATAAAGATAACACAGGGGTAACACCTCATTTGGCAGCTATATTGATTGGCAGCAACGGAGCCAGCGAAACTTATGTTGCCAGCAAAATAAAAAACTGCGCAGATGTTGGATTTAAAAGTACGTTGATTAGATTCGACGTAACTGTTTCTGAAAAAGAAATTACTGATAGCATAAAAAAGTTAAACGAAGACGATGATGTACATGGTATACTTGTACAACTTCCTTTGCCAAAACATATCGATGAATCAAAGATTATAAACCTAATTAATCCAACTAAGGATGTAGATGGTTTTCATCCCATAAGCGTTGGTAAATTGGTACAAGGATTGGAAACATTTGTGCCGGCCACACCACTCGGCATCATGCTCATGCTAAAACACTACAATATAGAAACAGAAGGTAAAAATGCGGTTGTTATTGGCAGAAGCAATATTGTAGGAAGACCCATGAGCATCTTGTTAAGCCAAAATACGAACCCAGGAAATTGCACGGTAACATTGTGCCATAGCCGCACAAAAAACTTAGAAAATATTTGTAAACATGCAGATATAATAATTGCAGCTTTGGGTATTCCCGGATTTCTTACTGCCGATATGGTGAAAGAAGGAGCGGTGGTTGTAGATGTAGGCATAACAAGGGTAGCAGATGAAACAAAAAAAACAGGCTTTGCCATAAAAGGAGATGTTGATTTTGAAAACGTAGCCCCAAAATGCAGCTTTATTACACCGGTACCTGGCGGCGTTGGATTAATGACAATAGCTGCGCTCTTACAAAATACTTTATTAGCTGCAGGTGCAGAAAAAATTTAACCATACTTTGGAAATATTATCGGAAATACAAACAGCTTTACCCGTAATGGAAAGTTTTTATACCATCCAAGGAGAAGGTTTTCACCAGGGGCGAGCTGCTTATTTTATTAGGTTGGGCGGATGCGACGTAGGTTGTGTGTGGTGCGATGTAAAAGATAGTTGGGATGCAGCTAAACATCCCTTAGTGGCAATAGAAAGATTGGTAACTGATGTAAAAACAACTTCGGCAAAATTGGTCGTAATTACAGGGGGTGAGCCGCTCCTGCATGACCTTACTGCACTTACAAAGGCTTTGCAAAACGCAGGTCTTGAAACCAATATAGAAACATCAGGATCTTCGCCACTTTCAGGATCTTGGGATTGGATATGTTTATCGCCAAA
>JANMGS010000419.1:0-1521 GCA_031374745.1 Ferruginibacter sp.
CGCATGCTTAAAACTGTATGCAGCAAGGCTTTCATTTTTGGCTAAAATAGTACCTGCATTTTCAAAAGAGATTCCATCTTGGCTATACGTAATTTCAAATTGTGTAATGTTTATTTCATCAGTAGTTTGCCAGTTTAATTGATTGTATTCTTTTTGGGCTTGTCCATTCCAGTTTATTATTTTTAAAGGCAGTACAGTACTTGTGCCTACAGCATACAAAGTGCCGCCTAAGCTAACCGCCAACAGTTCTCCATTTTCTAATTCCCCATAGCATGAAATACTTCCAATCCCTCCTGTTTGAATGGTTGCAGCGAATGTGGCGGCATTTATAACCCATATATTTCCACTTACATAATCTGTGCAAACATAGTATCCATAAAGCGCAGGAAAATTTGTTCCTCTATACACATATCCACCCGTTATAGAAAAACCTCCGGTTGCATTGTTGTGTGGATAGTCAAATATGGGAGATGTGTAGCTGGCCTGTGGCAAACAGCCCGCCGTATTGTATGCATTAAAACCTTCATAACAACGCCATCCATAATTTGCGCCGCTGGCCTGTGCAAGTGTGCGAACATTTACTTCCTCTTTTGCATCTTGGCCTACATCTCCTATCCATACATTTCCATTCAGTCTATCAAAACTCCAGCGCCAAGGGTTGCGAAGTCCCAACGAAAAAATTTCGTCCAGTATGGCTGGATTGCTCACAAATGGATTGTCTATTGGGTTTGTATAAAATGGAGCTGTGCTAAAATTATCTACATTAATCCGTATCATTTTGCCCCACAAGCTATTCCCGTTTTGTGCTAAGTTGCCGGGGTCACCACCGCTTCCACTGTCTCCCAGCCCAGCGTACAAATTTCCATCGGGGCCAAAATTTAATTTACCCCCGTTATGATTGCTATACACTACTGGCTTTGACACACTTAGTATATTGGTACGTGTGGTAACATCTGCTTGGTTGGGATTGGTGGACAAGGTCTGAAAACGATCAATATTTACCCCACCTGCAGCATTGGTGTAATAAACAAAAAAATACCTGTTGTTCTCATAATCTGGGTGAAAAGCAAGGCTTAACAATCCTCTTTCTCCACCAGTAGTAAAATTCCCTGAAAGGGTTAAAAAATTGCTATTTAGGAGCGTATAACTGCTAATGTAAACTCTTACAACACCGCCTCTTTGCACAATAAAAATACGATTGGTGCCATCATTGGCCGATACCACATCTAATGGGTTAGATAGTCCTGTAACAGTTGCAATTGGAGTATAATTTACAATGGGAATCTGACCATAGGAGCATAAAGAAAAAAGCAACAGTATGGTTGTAAAGTAGGAGGGCATTCGTTTCATAGAATTAAATTTGTTAATTTGAATTAACAAATTCAGTGCCATAAAAATTGTTTGAAGCTGAAACAGATTATTGTAATAAATTTTATTGTTCAAATTCTTTTAAACATTTCAATATTTGAATTAGGATACTTTAGTAAATTAAAGATTGCTTTGCATGCTTATAAAAAATTG
>JANMGS010000462.1:0-7572 GCA_031374745.1 Ferruginibacter sp.
GGCAAAGGAAAAACTGATTTCAATTCTAATATCAATTTATCATCCACTAACAAGTCTAATTTAAAAGCCTTTGGTAAATCTAAATCGTCCCACGTAACTGGCATAATAATCTGTCTTTCCACTTTAATGCCAAGTTTGTTCAATTCATAATATAAGATTTCTTCATACACAATTTCATAACAACCCGGCCCAATTTTAGAATGAATTTTTATGCAAAGTCCAATAACGATTTCTGTAAGATCATCAATACGCATAGCTGAAATAGTTGAATCAGAAAAACAAAGTAAAGTTTTGTAAATTTAAAATAGCGGTTTGAATAAAAAAAAATATCCCTCATACTATTTCTCTTTTACGTACTAAATTTTCTTAATCTTGTCTCCTTTCTCTCCTTTCCTCCTTCTCTCTTTTAATCTCCTAGCTTACTCCTTTCCTCCTTCTCTCCTTTTCTCCTTCTCTCTTTTAATCTCCTAGCCAACTCTTTTCCTCCTTTTCTCCTTCAACCTCCTAGCCAACTCTTTTTCTCTTTCCCTCTTTTAGTCTTCTAGCCAACTCCTTCCCTCCTTTTCTCTTTTTATCTCCCAGCCCTAGCCTATCACCCTTCCATTATTTTATTCTGATGGCTGATACTTTCCATATGCACGGCATCATAATACTTCGTCATAAATTCTTTGCTTAGGTTCAATGTTTCTCCTTTTTTGTACGCTCTTTCCAAAATTTCATTCCACCTATTGGTTTGTAAAATCGTAATATTATTTTCTTTTTTGTAAGTACCAATTTGTTCAGCCACTTTCATACGCTGGCTAATTATTTGCATCAATTCATCGTCTAAATGGTTTATTTGCTGACGCAATTTTTCCAGCGCAGCATGATATTCCGCTGAGTTTACATCTTCTTTTCTCCACTCAATAGCATCCAACAATTCTGCTAATCTCTCTGGTGTGATTTGTTGCTTCGCATCGCTCCATGCTTCATCTGGGGTAATATGGCTTTCAATCATCAGGCCATCATAATCTAAATTAATGGCTTGTTGAGACACCGATTGCAAAATATCCCTGCGCCCACTTATATGCGATGGATCACATATCAACAACATAGCTGGATTGCGCCTTTTCATTTCAATAGCTAAGTGCCACATGGGTGCGTTTCTATATTCTGTATTGCCATAAGAGCTAAAGCCACGGTGTATCATACCCACTTGTTGTACGCCGGCTTTTTGTATGCGCTCTATTCCACCCATCCACAATTCAAGATCTGGATTTATTGGGTTTTTTACCAACACAGGAATATCTACACCTTTTAATGCATCGGCTATTTCTTGTACGCTAAATGGGTTCACCGTTGTTCTTGCACCTACCCACAATACATCTACATCAAAACTCAATGCATCTTCTACCTGCTTGGCTGTAGCTACTTCTACTGTTGTAGGAAGCCCGGTAATTTTTTTTGCTTGCGCAAGCCATGGCAATCCTTTTACACCAACACCTTCAAACATGCCAGGCCTAGTACGGGGTTTCCAAATACCAGCACGCAGCATATCTACATTACCTGTAGCTGCCAATCGCTCAGCGGTGGCTATCATTTGTTCTTCTGTTTCTGCACTGCATGGTCCAGAGATAATTAGGGGTCTTTTTGCCCAAAGGGCTTGTACTTTTTCTTTCATTGTAATATCTTATATTTTTATTTATTAATTATTGCTTCTTTTGCAAGCTGCGTCATGCCAATTGCCCTCTGCCAACTGAAAACGGCTACTTAATTATTCTCCGTATCTTATTCGCATCCTCAATCAATTCCAACAAGTATTCGTAATTTTCCTTTTCCAAGCAGCTTTTAAATTTTTTAATTGCATGATATGTTCATTCAATACATCCAATACATTTTCTTTATTTTGTTTAAAAATTGGCACCCACATCGCAGGGTTACTTTTTGCTAATCGCACCGTACTTTCAAAACCGCCACTTGCCAGTTCAAAAATGGCATCATCTTCTCTTTCTTTTGTCAACACCGTATTTGCCAACGCAAAACTGGTGATATGTGATATATGGCTGATGTAAGCAGCGTGCAAATCATGCGCCTCCGATTCCATATATACGAGGTGCATACCAATTGCTTTGTACATATTTTCAATTGTTTCTACAGCATCGATTGCCGAATTTTCTTTATCGCAAATTACACAGGCTTTTCCTTCAAATGCATTGTGCACAGCAGCTTCAGGGCCACTATGTTCTGTCCCCCACATAGGATGCGTAGCTACAAAACGACTACTCATCGGGTACTGCTTTACTATATTGCATATGGCAAATTTTGTAGATCCTGCATCTGCTACTATTTGTTTTTCATTTAATAATGGCATTATTTTTCCCATTATTACTATTGTTGCATCTACAGGAATAGCTACATAAATCAAATCAGCTTTTTTTACAGCATCTTCTAATGTTAATGCTTCATCAATCAAACCTAGAGCAAGTGCTTTTTGTAAATTGCTTTCATTGTTGTCTACACCAATAATATGCTGTGCAATATTCTTTTCTTTTAGAGCTAATGCAAATGAGCCGCCAATAAGTCCCACGCCAATTATCGTTACGTTTTCTATCATTATTATTTATTTATATTTCTCTTCTATTTTATCCTCCTTTACTTTTTCATGCGCTTAGCCTGCCTCTTCTTTTCTCTTTTTCATATTCCTAGCCTCTTCTTCTCTCTTTTATTCTCCTTTACTCTTTCATCCTCTTAGCCTCTTCTTCTCTCTTTTATCCTCCTTTACTCTTTCATCCTCTTAGCCTCTCTTTTTCTTTTTCATGCGCTTAGCCTGCCTCTTTTTTTCTCTTTTTCTTTTTCATGCTCCTAGCCGCTTCTTCTCTCTTTTATCCTCCTTTACTCTTTCATGCTCTGAGCCTAGCCTCTTCTTCTCTCTTTTATCCTCCTTTACTCTTTCATCCTCTTAGCCTCTCTTTTTCTCTTCTATCCTCCTTTATCCTCTTTACCCCATTTTCTTCTTTTTTAATCCTTTCAATCGCCTCTTCAAATTTCTCCACAGGCGCACACAAGCTTACACGTATATAACCATTTCCGTTGCTTCCAAATATTCCTCCAGGGGTTATAAATACATTTGCATTATACAATACCGCATCGCTTAACTTATATCCATCTTCATAATTTGAAGGAATTTTTGCCCATACAAACATGCCAGCTTGGGTTTTGTCGTATACACAATTCAATAGATCCAATAATTCAAATGCTTTTGCCTTTCTATCTCTGTAAACAATATTTACCTTTTCGTACCAATCTTTACCCAAACTCAAAGCCTTGGCTGCTGCAAGTTGCACAGGTAAAAACATACCACTATCCATATTGCTTTTGAAACGAAGCACTTCTTCAATTCTTTCTTTTGCGCCACACATTAAGCCTACTCTCCAGCCAGCCATGTTTTGACTTTTGCTTAGTGAGTTTAATTCTATGGCAACTTCTTTGGCACCGTCAACACTTAAAATGCTTGTAGGTTTTTCATTCAAAATAAAACTGTATGGGTTATCATGCACTACTAAAATATCGTTCACTTTAGCAAATGCAACAATGTTTTCAAAAACGTCATTCGTAGGTAATTGCCCAGTAGGCATGTGCGGATAATTTACAAACATCAATTTTACTTTGCTCAAATCTGTTTTTGCCAATGCATCAAAATTGGGCAACCAATTATTTTCTTCCAACAAATCATAATTTACACAATTCCCTCCCGCCAGTGTTACGGCACTTTTGTAAGTTGGATAGCCAGGGTTTGGTATCAATGCTTCATCGCCGTCATTTAAATAGGTCATACAAATGTGCATGATGCCTTCTTTGCTTCCTATCAAGGGCAATACCTCTGTTTCTGCATTCAGCTCTACACCGTACCACGTGTTATACCAAGCCGATACTGCATTTCGTAGTATGGGTGAGCCTTTGTAAGATTGATAAGCGTGCGTATTTAATTTTGCCGCTTCCGCTTGTAATACATTTATCACATCGGGGTGAGGTGGCAAATCGGGGCTGCCAATACCAAGGTTAATGATATTTTTGCCTTCTTTGTTCAACATATCTATCTCTCTCAATTTTTGAGAAAAATAGTATTCGTTAATGCTTGCTAATCTATTGGCTGTTTTAAAATTCATCTATATTTTTATTTTATGTCTTTCAAATTTCTAGTTGCCATTCACATGTTTTTCTTATTTGCCGAGACCCTGCCTGCCGGCAAAGGCAGGGTCGGGAAGGCGTTTTAATTTAATGCTTTTTTTCTAGCTGTTATTTTTTTAAAAGAAAAGGCGGAAAGTAAAATGCTTCACATTTTGTAAACTTCTTAATCAACTAATAAACCAAACAACTATTCAACCCTTCCAACAACCTTCAACATTGAAACCTTCAACCCTTCTAACAATCTTCAACAACCTTCAACTTGTATTGCCATTCCTATAAACCCCATAAACCTTCAACGATTCTGTAAGTATTTTCATTTTCTCTATTGTTTTATTAAAAATATCAACTGACTCAAATTCCATATCTACATGAAAAGAATATTTAAAATTGCTGCCAGGTATGGGAAAACTTTGCAGCTTACTTAAATTTATTCCTGCTGCTGCTATGCTCGTAAGAACCTTCGCCAAACTTCCCTTTGAGTGGTCGGTGTGAAAATTTACAGAGGCTTTATTGGCATTTTCTATTGCATCAAAAGTTCCGACTCTTTGTAAAATTAAAAAGCGGGTATAATTGTTTTTCATTGTTTGAATGCCTGGTGCAATAACATCTAAATTATACAAATTGGCCGCTAGTGTGCTTGCGATAGCTGCAGCATGCTTGTTTTTGTGTTGGTGAATGTGTTTTGCACTCAACGCTGTATCTTCTGTTTCAATTAATTTCCAGTTGTATTTTTCTAAATATTCCATGCATTGCAAAATGGCCATATGGTGACTATGCACTTCTTTTATGTCTTCTAGTTTTACGCCAGGGTTTACCAATAGATTTTGTTTAATACTCAAATACACTTCGCCCACCACCACAAGATTACTGTTTTGCAATAAATTATAATTTGGTAAAATGCTTCCTGCTATTGAGTTTTCTATAGCCATTACGCCTCCATCACTTTCATTTTTATCAGCAGCAATACGCACCACATCTCTAAAACTTGCACAGGGAATTACTACTACTTTTTTACCAAAAAATTGTTGCGCTGCTGTTTGGTGAAAACTGCCTTCGTAGCCCTGTATAGATACTTTTTTTGCCATGGTATAAATGCAAAAATCCCGACTTAGTAGCCGGGATTTTCTGTATGTTTTAAACTTTTATTTTTTAGTTAGACATAAGCAACCCCGTTCTATTGGTAAAATAGAAGTAATAATAGAATGTGCTAAATGTTTTTGTTGTTGTCATATGTAATTCAAATGTAGGAAATAATATTTGAATGTAAAACTAATTTTGGGATAAGTTTACGGTTTCCAAAGAAATATTTGCCACGAATAACACAAATTGCTACGAAAATACCATTCGTGAAAATTCATGCTATTCGTGGCTGTCAAAACTTTAAATTTGTTTTATGATTATCAACAAAATTAGCATTTACAAATACAGTATACCCATGCATCCCTTTTCCATTGCTACTGGTACTATGGATTATGCACAAAATATTTTAATCAAAATTTTTACTGATTCAACTATAATGGGTATAGGAGAATGCTCTGCCTTTCCTATGATTGTAGGCGAAACCCAAAACACTTGCTACGAAATGGCAAAAGATTTTGCAATACTTTGGAAAGGGAAAGATGCATTGAACATAGAAGAAAGATTAAACGAATTGCATTCCTTTACTGCTGGCAATAGCACCATTAAAAGTGCTTTCGATATGGCGCTGTACGATATAGCGGCTCAAAATGCCAACCAATCGCTGGTTCAATTTTTGGGCGGAACAAAAAAAGAAATGTTGTCTGATATTACTGTTGGTATAGGCACACCCGAAAAAATGGCTGCACAAGCAAAAGCATTTGTTGATAATGGAGCAACGATTTTAAAAATAAAATTAGGCAAAGATGTGACGACTGATATTGAAAGAATAAAAGCAATTAGAGAAAGTATTGGCAAAAATGTAAAAATTAGGATAGATGCAAACCAAGGATGGAGTATTGCAGATGCTACAAACGCTCTCACACAATTGGGACAATCCGATATCGAATTTTGTGAGCAACCCATGCGTACATACAACGATGAATATTTACCTGCATTGGTAAAATCATCGCCCATAAAAATAATGGCCGATGAAAGCGTGTACAATCACCACGATGCATTGCGCTTAATAAAAAACAATGCATGCAATTACATCAATATTAAATTTGCCAAAAGTGGCGGAATAAACGAAGCGTTAAAAATAGTGGCTGTTTGTAAAGAAAATAATATCCCATGTATGATGGGGGGTATGCTCGAAAGCCGAGTAGCACTTACTGCCTTTGCGCATTTTGCGGCGGCCAACCCACAAATTATTTTTTACGATATGGATACCTGTATGCTGGGCCACAAAGTAGATCCTGTAATTGGAGGCATTACCTATAATGGTTATACGGTACTATTGCCCAGTGGTATTGGTATTGGGGCAAGTGTGGAAGAAAGCTTTTTGGAGGGCTGTGAGATGATTTTTATATAAACCAATCAAATTACCTTCCTTTTCAAATAGCCACTATAATCAGGAATGGGCGATTCATACACTTCTTGCATCAGTGGAGAAGTTATAATAAAATCTGCGGTAGCCCTGTCGCATGCCATCAAAATATTCCATGCTACAGCAAGTCGTAACAGTGCTTTTACATCACTATCGTGCGGCTGGGCTTCCATGGGGTCCCAAAAAAAGATCAGCATATCTATTTTCCCTTCGGCTATCATTGCACCTATTTGTTGGTCGCCGCCAAGTGGACCACTAAGCATTTTTTTTACAGGCCTATCTAGCTCTGCTTCTAATAATTTGCCGGTAGTACCAGTTGCTATTAGTTCGTGTTTGCTTAAGTAAGCGCTGTTAAAAACCGCCCATTCTATTAAGTCTGCTTTTTTATTATCGTGCGCTACAAGGGCTATTGTTTTTCTTATGGGGATTGTTCTTATTTCTTTCATAATGTTACTTTCATAATAAAAAATTTAATTTTTACAGGCTTCGCAATACAAAGTTTTTATTTCTTCGTTTTCTAGTAATTGCATACTGGCACCGCCTTTGTCATTGGGCAAAAAGAAATTGCAAAATCTTTTTTTATTTATTGTAATGGCATTTAAGGTCGCTTTTTCAAATTCATCTGTATTGAAATTACCAGTATTAAAGAACAATAAATTTACATAATAAAAAATCAAATCCTCGCTCACATCCAGTTTGTCTATTCTAGGTACAATTATTTCCATAGACCAATCATTGTGCGAATAATTTGCATAATACTTAGCAATAGAATAAATGTCTTCATCATTTAAATCTAAGTCCTTGTAGATTGTACGAATTACATTAAGTGCCTTATCTTTTCCAGCATAATCCAGTTTTTGCATCCTTTCATCGCATGTAAGAATCTGATAGTTTATCAA
>JANMGS010000536.1:0-1524 GCA_031374745.1 Ferruginibacter sp.
CATACAACCGGGTTGCGGTTCGAATCCGATTCGCCGCACATAAACCTGCTTTTTGCAGGTTTTTTTATTTGATTTATTTTATTTATGTAGGAATGAAAGGGCGGATCTACCTGCGGCCATGGCAAACCTGCCTGTCGGCAAGCAGGATTGGTAGACGCACTAGTTTGAGGTGGTAGCTCCCATACAACCGGGTTGCGGTTCGAATCCGATTCGCCGCACTTAAACCTGCTCTTTGGCAGGTTTTTTTATTTATTAAAATTAAATGCAGGATTACGTAAAAAAAAAACTCATTTTTTGTATAAACAATCTGAATACCAAAACTGGCTAGTAATATAAAAAATATCGGATAAGAAAACTCCCCTACCTCTGTTACAAATAATTTACAAAACCAACGCCTAAAGAAATAACATAGATATTAATTACTTATATCAAATCAAATACTTACCTTCATTTTAGCAACAATACCTTTTAGGTGTGTCCGAGCAGAATGGGACTGAGGGACGGCGAAGCCTTGCCCCGGCGGAAAAAGATGAAAGAAATACAATACAAACCAGTAATACACAAAGGCGAAAAACGCATAGCTGTACTATTTGCATACGACAGCAAGCTCATAAACGCCTTGCGCAAAAAAACCGCTGCCAGGTGGAGCAAAACCATGTGTGCATGGCATATTGCCGATACGGCTGAGCATAGGATAAAATGCGGGTTGGCATTGGAGGGTGAGGAAACTTCTCAAAAAATGATAGCGCAAGCACCCATCAGCATTCCAGAAAAGCCGATAATAAAGGAAGTAATCAGCGAAACAACAGAACAATCTGCTGGATTACCAATACTACAATTAAAACCAATTCTAACTAGGGATAAAGAAGAAAAGATTGGTATTTTTTTTAAGGGCAATAAAAATATTGAAATAATAATAAGGCAAATAGCAGGCGTAAAATACTGCACCGTAAACCAATGCTTGCACTTGCCTTTTACCAAAATAAGCGTTAAAAGCTTGCAGACAGCTTTTGAAAATATTGCAATAATACAATACGATGCCCTTTCCCTTTATTTAAGAAAAAGAAAATTAAACAACGATATAAACAAAAAGGCGGGATATAAAACCGATACATCGTTTGAGCAAATTTTTGAAATAAGCACCCACAACTTGCAATTACTTAACCGCTGTATTGAGCAATTGCATTTAAAAGCTTACAGTACCTCTACCATACGTACCTATAAAAACGAAATGAGTATTTTTTTGCAAACACTCAAAAATAAACATGCCGATATACTCAGTACAGAAGATATACGCCAGTACATACATTTTTGCATAAACAATTTAAAGCTTAGCGAAAATACCGTTCACAGCAGGTTGAATGCGCTAAAATTTATGTATGAGCAGGTACTAGGTCACGAAAAGTTTTTTGTAGAAATACCCCGACCCAAAAAACACTTGCAACTACCCAAAGTGCTGGGCGAAGAAGAATTGCGCAGGCTTTTTAATGCACCCAAAAATTTGAAACACAAAGCCATACTTTT
>JANMGS010000538.1:0-3004 GCA_031374745.1 Ferruginibacter sp.
ATTAAATACTTCTACCGGAATCATAACAGGGATAGCCCCAGCAGCAGGAAAGTATATCATAGCTGTTATGGTCAGTTCTTATAAAAATGGGTTGTTCGTTACTTCACACAGAAAAGATTTTATTGTAACGGTTGCCCCTTGTGATTTTGCAAGTTCCGAACTTAAAGTTACCTACACCAATTGCGAAAATCGAGATTTTACATTTAAAAATGAGAATAGCTCCTTACTAAATTTAACTTTTGACTGGAACTTTGGTGATCCTGCTTCAGGAATAAACAATACTTCCACACAAGAATTTCCACAACATACTTACTCTGCCCCTGGGGACTATACACTAACATTAATTGTAAATAGAAACACACCCTGTGCAGATACTGCTACTGCGCTTGTAAGGGTTTGGCCTGGTTTTTTTCCTGCATTTGCTCCAATAGGACCCCAATGCAAAAATACACCTGTACAATTCACAGATATTACTACAACGAGTTTTCCGCCCGTGACTTTTTGGCGCTGGGATTTTGGTGTACAAACCCTAACCAACGACACAAGTCGCTTACAAAACCCAACTTATACTTATACCACAGCCGGTACATACAATGCATCGTTTATTGTAGAAACAAGCAAAGGCTGTAGGGATACATTGTACCCAATCGTTACCATTGTAGATAAACCCGATTTTTTTATCTCCAAAGACACCCTGATTTGCACGGTAGATACATTACAACTTCGGAGCAATGTAACAACTGGTACCATTACTTGGAGCCCCGCCAATGCAATTATAGGTAGTGTAAATAGTTTTAACCCATTGGTTAGTCCAGATGTAACCACAACTTATTCCGCTACTTACCAAGATGCTTTTGGATGTGTTGCTACTATACCTGTAACGGTGAATGTGGTTTCGGAAGTAACATTGTTAGCCATTAATGATACCACCATTTGCAGAACTGATACAGCTAGATTATTTTTAAATTCCGATGCCCTTTATTTTGCATGGACACCTACTAATTTGATTGTGGACCCCACGGTAAAAAACCCATTGGTTTTTCCAACAAATCCTATTGACACATTTCATGTAAAAGCATCCATATCTAATAAATGTTTTAAAGAAAAAGACATCGTTGTAAAAACAGCTCCTTATCCAACTGCAAATATTACAGGCGACAATCAAATTTGTTTTGGCAAAAATGCGCAATTAAATGCAACAGGTGGTAGTATTTATTTGTGGAAGCCTGCAAATTTTTTAAACAATACTCGCATACCAAATCCTATATCTATACTACCAAAACAGACCATTACGTACACCGTACAGGTAAATGATACATTGGGTTGTCCAAAGCCTGCATTCAAGGACTTTAAAGTAACTGTAGTAAAAGTAGTAGCCGATGCCGGACCTTCTGATACATCCATTGTATTAGACCAACCATTGCAACTAAATGCAACGGGTAGTACAAATTATTTATGGTTAGCACCTAATACTTGGCTTAGCAACATTAATGTAAAAGATCCCATTGCAAATCCACTAAATAATATTACTTACACAGTACAAGTAAGCAATGATATTGGTTGCTCAGCTACTGATACAATCAATGTAAAAGTATTTTTTCTACCTCCCGATATCTATGTGCCCTCTGCATTTACACCAAGTGGAGATGGGAAAAACGACAACTTTAAACCAATACCAATCGGAATAAAATCATTGGAAAACTTTAGCGTGTTTAGCCGCTGGGGTGAATTGCTTTTTACTACTAGTAAAATAGGTTCTGGTTGGGATGGTACGTACAAAGGTACCAAACAAGACCCTGGCACTTATGTATGGAAGGCAAATGCTACAGATTACAAGAACAAAAAAATAGCGAGAAAGGGAACAGTTATTTTGATACGGTAAGAGAGTTTTGCGTATCAAGTATCAAGATAAAAGTATCTGATTAATAAACTTCGCCAAAATAAAATAGCTTTACAAAAGTCTCATTATTCAATTATGAAAAAAACAGTTTTTATTACAGGTGCTACATCAGGCATTGGTAAAGCGTGTGCAGAAAAATTTGCAGAAAATAATTACAATATTATCATTACAGGAAGGCGGGAAGAAAAACTCATTCTAATAAAACAAGCACTCGAAGAGAAATATAAGGTGAGTGTAATTACGCTTTGTTTTGATGTGCAAAATAAAGCTTCTGTATTTGAAGCGATAGGAAATTTACCAGAGGATACAACAATAGATATTCTAATAAACAATGCAGGGTTGGCATTGGGGAGAGATTCATTTGAAGATGCTGATATTGCTGATTGGGAAACGATGATAAAAACAAACGTAAATGGCTTATTATATGTAAGCAAAGCATTGTTGCCCTTTTTAAAAATATCGAAAGGTCATATTGTAAATATGGGTTCAATTGCTGGGAAAGAAGTATACGAAAATGGCAATGGATATTGTGCCAGCAAATTTGCAGTAGATGCTATATCGAAATCTATGAGAATAGATTTATTAAAATACGGGATTAAAGTAACCTCTATAAACCCCGGTGCAGTAGAAACCGAATTTTCCATTGTTCGATTTAAGGGAGATGAAACCAAAGCAAATGCTGCTTATAAAGGTTTCATACCACTTACCGCAATTGATATTGCAGAAACAATTTTTTATTGTTGCTCCCTTCCCGATCACGTGTGTATAAATGACCTCACTATTACTTGTACCCAACAAGCAAATGCAACTATTTTTAATAAAGAAAGTTAAAAAAGTTTCGAAATAAAAATTACAAGTTTTTTTTAACGGTATAAAACAAGTATTGATTTATTAATATTTAATAGCTATCCGCTGTTAGGTGCTAGGAATATAAAATCTTAGAAAATTAAATATAAACTGTATAAAAATTCATTCTTCATTTAAAGAGTTTACCTCTATAAATTTACTCATATTATCTATAATATATTTGTGTAATAGTCCAAAGATCATATACAAAACAACCTTTCTGTGAATCTGTGGCAAAAATTTTCGCCACAGATTTAC
>JANMGS010000599.1:0-4332 GCA_031374745.1 Ferruginibacter sp.
CTACATTTGGCCAGGGCATCATTTGCAATACGTCAAAATCTTCCAGTAGCCAATCAAGGTCGGATGAAAAATTAGTTCCTCTTATACCGATGGCATACTGTGTAGTGTCCAACTGGTTTTGCACCACATACATCATATTATCCTGGTATAATGCACCGGGTACTGTATATACCGCAGGGCCCCAAACCACATCCCACGGCCCACCCGGAGCAGCAGTAATGGGAACAAGCGGGGATGTGGCTGCGGGCGACATGGCACCTGTAAGGTATCCAAATATGGTTTCCTCTATTGTTGCATAATTTGGATTAGAAGTTGTAATTGTTTCGCCGCAATAGGCTAAATAGGCGAAACACAACATTATCTGGCGTTGACTGGCATTTTGGGTTGTTGTTGCAATAGGTGTCATAATAGAAATTTTAAGTTAAAAACTATCGAGAAAGTTTCATTATTTAATACAACTATTTACAATCATTTGCCTTTATAAGCCATCTAAGCAACATTAAGCATCGTTTACATTATGTAAGCTTTTGCGTAAGTGCATAGGTTGATTGTGCCACGTAAATTTTAATTAAGCCTTATATATACTTTAAAATAATTCAACAGCATTAATTAATAACAAAAGTAATTACACAAAACTGTAAACTACCCCGCTAAACTACCTGATTTAATAAACAGGTATATTCCGCAAATGATATCCCAAGTAGCCTAAGTTTTTGGTGCCCCACTAGCGCCGGTATTACCTTCTCAAATCTTTAAACTTGAACCAAATGATAATGGGATTACGGAAGTCTCTTCAGATCTACCAGCTTGTAACCGGATTTCAGGAAAATAAAAATTGTTGACATTTACTGATCAATAAAGGCATGTTAATAGGATGTGGCTTATTTCCTTTTTCACTTTAATTGTATACAGCAATTTGGTTTAAGGACAAATCATTTTAATAGAAATAAAAAAAGATAATGACAGCAACAGGATATATTCCTGATTAGATGTGAAAGCAGATTGTCCTAGTGGAGATTGTACCTGGCGGATTATTATGAGAAAAAACGGAAACCACTAGTAACGGTTGAGCATGCTGCAATGCCGATACGTACAAAGTGATCGTTAGATTCATAGTGAGTATGCCTGTATTGCTTGTGGGTTTGTTGACCAAGATTGAATTGCTTAATGTAACGGGATGGCTGTTTTTTATTGTAAGCCTGTGTGGTAGCTTTCTGTGCCGTTATAAAAGAATAAGCTGAAAGATATCCTTTCTGCCATCATAAAAAAATTTGTGAATTACACCAGGCTTTTTTATAATTTCCCGCACAGAATGCCAGCCGCATTTGTCTATATTGCTTTTATAGTATATCCATTTCTCCCGCCTTATTATTTTGCAACGGATTTTACAACTTTCCTCTTTATTTATCCATTGTATTCATCCCTTTCTTACCTTAGCTTCATGAATACGTATGCAGAAGAAAATTATTTGAAAGCACTTTTCAACCTTGGCATCGATAAAGGGGAAGTAACCGTACAAGAACTTAGCGTAGCACTTCAAATAAAAATGCCCTCTGTAAATAGTATGATAAAAAAATTGGCGGAGAAAAAACTGGTATATTATGAAAGTTATAAGCCCCTTCGGCTTACAGACAAAGGCAAAAAAGAAGCTGGGCTCGTTATTCGCAAACACCGCCTTACAGAAATGTATTTGGTAGAAAAAATGAGTTTTGGTTGGGAGCAAGTACACGAAATAGCCGAGCAGGTAGAACATTTACAATCGCCCTTGTTTTTCGATAAAATAGATGAATTATTGGGCTACCCCAATGTAGACCCACACGGCTCACCCATACCAGATAAAGAAGGGAAAATACAATGGTTGCATTACAAAAAACTGAGTGACCACAACGTGGGCGACAAAGTAAAATTGGCTGCTGTTACCAATTCATCTGAAGATTTTCTAAAATTCTTGAATAGTAGAGAACTTCACCTAGGCTTGGTCGTAAAAATAATTTCTATCGAGCCATTTGATGGAAGCATGATGGTAAATTATGGTAAAAAAACAAATGAAATGCTTAGCAAAATGGTGGCAGAAAAACTATTAACAGAGAAAATATAAAATAAAGCTATTACCTTTTTGCCTACATTGCTAAATGACCATTCATGACAATAGTTTTTCATAATAAAATATTCAAATAGAAAAACTCATATTTAATCTTGAAAGTACTTCAAACATACTTGTTCCTCTTTTTTACAGTTGCGACAAATGCACAGAAAATTGAACTGACCTACGAACCGACTGGACAGATTATTAAATTCTACTTTGACAGTTTAACTATTTACACAGACACAACAGCACTTTTTTCAGTTTATGACAAAGATGGAGACTTAAAGGATTACGTTTTAAGAGTAAAGAACTTGGTTCGTAAAAAACTAAATGAAGCAAAATCAGATACAGCAAAATTTTCCGGGGACTTCATTCCATTTAACGACAGCACAGAAAAAAAATACCACAAGAACTGGTATGTTGAATGGGCTATTCTTGAATTGACAAAGGAGATGAAACTAAAAATGTATGACAAATACGGTTATCTTGTAACAACTATTGTAACAAAAAAGATTGGTAAAAAGAAAAACAACTTTGTCAAACGTTCATACATAAACAAAGACTCTAATGAAGAATTACTTTCTGAAACTTTATTTATAAAAACAATTACACCAAAGTTTTGACAAAAGCAACTGAAGGTAAAATGAGGTTTTGTGAAAGAAGGGCTTGACGTTCGAAGTTTGGCTATCATTGTCTATACTTTGGTTCGGGCTGGAAATCAACAATGCGCTGCCTTCAAAAACCCCTCTTCTTTACATTGGTAATCTCCGCATCGCTTACTTAAAATAAATCTCCGTAGCGCCATACCCATACAAAGGATGAAACTGGTTTACAAATGATTTTACTTCCTTTTTTAATTTCAATATATCGTGTATTTCATCCCTTAGTTTTCCCTCTCCTACTCCATGTATTACAATAAGTGTTGGTTGTTTGTGTGCCGCGGCTAGTTCATAAAATTTTTCAAAATTATTAAGCTGTGTTGTAAGTATTTCAAAATTGGATAAGTGCTCCCAATCGTTGGATAGTTTCTCAATATGCAAGTCCACCACCGTACGGGCTGGCCCAAGGTTTTCTCGTATTTTACCTGCATCATATACCCTAAAACCTGCACCACCAAGCTTACTTAAATCTACTTTGTCTTCGTCTATTTTATCTGGATAATGAGTAAAGAGTTCGTATGCAAAAGATGCTTGATTTTTTAGTTGTGTCTCCTCTATTTTTCTAAACAATTGTTTGCCCCTTAGTTTTAAGAAAACTTCGTGTGCAACAGCTTTCTTTTTATCTGGTTTGGTAAGCGAAAATTCAAATTCGAATTTAGGGCCATCACCCATATCTTCAAAACTTACATCGTGCAAATAAAATTCGGATAATCCTGCTACGTTATTTTTTAAACTAAACGAACTATCACCATTAAATAATAGATCGTATTTAAAATCGTAGCCCTCTTCGTTTTGGTTTATCAGATATATCTTTAGTTTTTCCACCACATCGTCTTCAAAAATATCTTTATCATACACCGGAAGAAAATTTAAAAATACCCCATCGCCCGTTTTCTTTTTAGCAGTTGGCTTTTCCCGTTTTATATCATCTACATAAATCTTTTTCTTTTCTACCGGCTTTTTTTGCGAAAACATTTTAAAATAAGGAAAATCAATTTGGTCTGTATAAGCAGGGAATTTTACACCCCGCACTTCTATCATTACCATTTTTTCATTCATTATTTCTACCACTTTCCCTTCTTCATCTGTAGCCAAAACCAATATCTTATCTCCTACTTCGTATTTCATTCTTATTTCTTTAAAACAATTACGGCGCAAAGTTAAATTCTTTGCGCCGTTTATACCGAAGAAAATTATTTATCAACTTGCCAGCTTACTCTTTTTATAGCCGTACAAGAAATAAACGATTAAACCCAAGCCCAGCCAGCCAGCAAACCAAAGCCAGTTATTGAGCGTCATGCCTGTAAGCAAATACAAGCAAGAACTTACGCCCAGCAAAGGAATAAGCGAATAATTTTTAATAAAAGTTATGATGGCTAGCAATACCATGAGTATCCAAAATACAACCGTAGAAATTTTGAGGGTTTTACTTTGCTCCGTATTTGCAGCTGATATAAAGGACTTTGTAAACATTAATTTTTCTGATGCCAAGGTTTTTGTAAGCAATGAATCTGATAGGTTTTTAAATGTAGTGTCCTTTTTATTTTCTACTAACAGACTTTGTTCAATGGTTTGCGCTATCATTGC
>JANMGS010000711.1:0-2489 GCA_031374745.1 Ferruginibacter sp.
CCTTCTTCCTGTTTGTTATTTACAGGAATACAACGAATCGTAGCTTTTGTTTGGTCTTTTATTTTTTCTTCTGTTTCTGCTGTGCCATCCCAATGTGCCGAAATAAAGCCTCCCTTTTCATCCAATAAAGCTACAAACTCGTCCCAAGTATTTGCTTCTCGTATATTTTCATTTCTAAAAGCCAAGGCTCGATCGTAAATATTCTGTTGAATTTCATCCAACAAATTTTTCAAATAATCTGCAATGCCATCTAGTGAAATTGTTTGCTTTTCTTTGGTATCTCTACGAGCCACTTCCACCACATTGTTTTCCAAATCACGCATGCCTAAGGCGACACGTACGGGCACACCTTTGAGTTCGTACTCGGCAAATTTCCAACCTGGTCTTGCATTATCGCTGTCATCGTATTTTACACGCACACCCATTGCTTTTAATTCGGCTATCATGGCGTGTGCTTTTTCATCAATCACCGGTTTGCTTTCTTCGCCTTTGTATATTGGTACAATTACGATTTGTATAGGCGCAATTCTTGGCGGCATTACCAACCCTTGGTCGTCGCTGTGCGCCATTATCAATGCACCAATCAAACGGGTAGATACACCCCAACTCGTAGCCCATACATATTCCAGCTTATTGTTTTTATCACTAAATTTTACGTCAAATGCTTTAGCAAAATTTTGCCCTAAGAAATGCGATGTACCGGCTTGCAAAGCTTTACCATCTTGCATCAATGCTTCTATGCAATAGGTATCTTCTGCACCGGCAAAACGCTCACTGGCCGTTTTTACACCAATAATTACGGGCACAGCCATGTATTGTTCTACAAAATCAGCATAAACATGAACCATTTTAACGGTTTCTTCTATCGCTTCTTCCCTGGTAGCATGGGCAGTATGTCCTTCTTGCCACAAAAATTCTGCCGTGCGCAAAAACAAACGAGTCCTCATTTCCCAGCGCACTACATTGGCCCATTGGTTTATAAGCAATGGCAAATCTCTGTACGATTGTATCCAACCTTTGTAGGTGTTCCAAATAATGGCTTCGCTGGTTGGGCGTACGACTAATTCTTCTTCCAGTTTTGCCTCTGGATCTACTATTAATTTCCCTTTGTTATTTGGGTCGGCCTTCAAACGATAATGGGTAACCACGGCACACTCTTTTGCAAAGCCCTCTGCATTTGCTTCTTCGGCTTCAAACAAACTCTTGGGTACAAACAATGGAAAGTAAGCGTTTACGTGGCCGGTATCCTTAAACATTTTATCTAATTGGTCACGCATATTTTCCCACAATGCATATCCATAGGGCTTTATCACCATGCACCCCCTGACCGCAGAGTGATCTGCCAATTGACTTTTAACCACCAATTCGTTGTACCATTCCGAGTAATTATCGGCTCTTTTTGTAAGTTCTTTGCTCATGATTTAGTATTGAGTATCAAGTATCAAAACTGCTCTTTGATAATTTAACTTGTTTTATTTTTCTTGTGTCTTATGTCTTGTGTCTAAAATCTTATGTCTTGTGTCCAAAATCTTGTGTCTTATTTTTTTGTCCAAGCAAAGAAGCAGCAATATTGAGCTTCAGTGGCGTCGCACCTGCCTGTCGGCAGGCAGGCTTTTGTACAGAATATCTTTATTCAGCTTTAATTGTGCAACTTGGATTGTGGCGAAGATAAGACTTGAAAGTAAAATTTAGACCATATAAAATTGAAAAAATGGTTGTATCAACTAAAATTTCGTTTTTATAAATTTATAGAAATGGCTTACTTTTACGTGATGAAGCTTACATTACAATATTTAAGTGATTTTGAAGGCAATACAAAAGCAGTACAATTGCCTATAAATGATTGGCAAAAAGTATTGGCTAAGCTTAAGGAGTATGAGCAAACCTTAAAGTTACAATCGGATTTGGAAGAAGCATTTGAAGACGTAGCATCATTAAAAAAATCTAAACAACCAAAGCAATCACTAACAGATTTTTTGAATGAGTTATAATGTTGTACCTATAGATAAATTTAAAAAGGAAGCAAAACGCTTAATAAAAAAATACCCTTCGCTTAAAAATGAACTTCAGAAGTTAAATGAAGTTCTACAAACCAATCCCACAATAGGAACTCCGTTGGGTAATGATTCCTTTAAAATAAGAGTAGCCATAAAAAGCAAGGCCTCTGGCAAAAGTGGTGGGGCAAGAATCATCACCTATCATGTTTCAAAAAATAATGAAATTTATTTACTTACCATTTATGATAAAGCAGCATACGAAAGCATAGATGATAAAATATTGAAGAAAATTATCTACAACATTCATGTAAAATAAAATAATTTCAAATATCACAAACCAGTCTCAATACTAACATCTAACTACTCAATACTAAAAATGGATATTCAATTTAACAAAAACGAAGACGAACAAAAGCTAGCTTGGGGTGCCATAAAAAAACAACTAGAAAAGATTTACGAAGGCGGCGGTTTAAAAAGCCAAGCAAAGCAAAA
>JANMGS010000757.1:0-1572 GCA_031374745.1 Ferruginibacter sp.
TTTTAAACCTTTTCAACCCTTCAACAACATTTAACCCTTCACCCAACTTACTTTATACCGTAAGAGACCTTCCTCCATTTCATCATACACTTTTTGTTTCAAAACATCTGCATCATTACCAGGCAAAATTTCTGACAAAAACACTGCACGAGACTTACCAGGCTTCATACTAAAAACGCTGTCATAATGTAACCTGTCAAATGCATCTAAAAACAAAATAGGTTGTATGGGTGTTTGCATTTCTACCGCTATTTTAAAAGCGCCGTTATAAAATTCTTTCAATGGTTTATTTGTCATATTAAAAGTACCTTCTGGCGAAAGAACAATTGAAATATTTTTTGATAAAACCTTTTTGAGTTGCGCTACACTTTTTGCCCTTGCTGCTTCACATGACCTATCCACCATCACTGCCGCTTTTCTATAAATATATCCAAAAATGGGCACCTTTGCCATTTCAGCTTTTGCCAACACTCGTATTGGCTTGCGGCGCAGCGCCTTCATTATTATTGGAATATCTATATAAGAAATATGGTTAAATACAAATATAACAGCATGGTCTTTTACTTTTGGTGCTTCAAAAATATTTTTGTGGAATATGCCCCAAAAAAACATAGCCAGATCTGCCCATATTCTACAAAGGCTGTAAATCATATTACCTCCCCTTATTTTGCCAAAAAATGAAGCAATAATTACAAAAGGGAATAATACCAACATTACTGCTATAAAAACAGTAAATGCATAAATACTATAAATAATACCGAAGAATTTTCTCATAAAACTTTCTGAAATACGAATATACAAATACATTTTGGGGAGATAGGGATGTACATCGAAATTGAATCATAATATTGTCACCAAATCTTCTCTACTAAATACACATTACCATTTATCTCTACCTCGCCTTGCACACATGAGCCCATAAGCTTTGCACCGAGCGGACTTTGCGGGCTAATAGCAATCACTGCAATATCATCTACCAATGCTTTTCCCAATGCTACACTCATATAAAAATAACCTTTGCTTGTTTTTACCAGACTACCATGTACAATTTTTGTTGTGTTGGTTACAGTAGCAATGTTTTCCAAAACTGCCTTTTGCTCCAAAGCATCTTGCAACTGGGTACGCTTATTTGCTTGCTCTATTTGCAACATCGCAAGAGCTGTTTCATGCTTATCGCCTGCAGTGCTTTTGGTTTCGTTGCTACCACTTTCTTTAAGGTCGGCAAGGGTTTGTTGTAGCATGGCTACTTTGGTGGACACAGCGATTTGGTAGTGGGTAAATATTTTTTGTTTGAGTTGCACGTTCAGTAAAGATACATATACAATAATTGTAAGAATGTACATATAGGTCCCCTTAGCTCATTAATACTTGTGGGGGTTTACGTAAAATAAATATTAAAGTAAAATATCATGTTTTTTTTCACAACTATTTTTGAACAACTATTTTCAATTTTGAGATATAAGCTGTTTCCAGCTACTACATTTAACATTTACTGGAAAATAATTTCTTGAAATGTATAATTTGCGATAGAGACATAAACATAGTGCCAAAATTTTATGCCATGCAATTATT
>JANMGS010000790.1:0-8043 GCA_031374745.1 Ferruginibacter sp.
CTAGCACAAAAACAGCACTCAATAGAACAAGGTGTGAGCGTAGTCGTCATCTTTGTGTAGCACCTACATTCACCAAAGATGGAAAAGCGCTGTGGCAATTGTAGACCTTACCGATTATAAGCTGGTAGGTGTGCGGTGGACAAATACAGGAACAACAGGCCCTGTAAAACCAATTACAGAAAGAAGATTACAAGACGATAAAATTACAGCCTGCTTTTGCGAAAAAGAAACTGCATTGGATAAGGATGGTTGGAAAATGAACTATATGCTCACTAGCAGCGATGGGCTGCGAATAGCACAAGTAAGTTTTAATGGTAAGCCCATATTACAAAGTGCCAAGTTGGTGGACTGGCATGTAAGCTATAGTGGCACAGATGGTTTTGGCTATAGTGATGCAGTAGGTTGCCCTTATTTTTCGCAAGCAGCCGTTATTGCTTTTGAGCCGCCAAAAGTTTTGCAAATAAAAGATGATGCAGGAAGTATTAATGGGTTTGCATTGGAGCAGGTTTTTAAAAGCGAATTGTGGCCATCGCCCTGCAATTATAATTATCGCCAGCGTTTTGAATTTTATAAAGATGGTCGGTTTAGAGTAGCTGCTGCCAGTATTGGTAGAGGTTGTGGAAATGATGGAACGTATCGACCCGTGTTTAGAATCGCATTTGCTGATCAACAAAATAATTTTGCAGAATGGAATGGGGCAAGTTGGATGGCATGGCAAAATGAAAAATGGCAGCTACAATCCTCTACAACAACTTATACTCCCCAAGGGTACCAATATCAATTTACAAACAACAATGGGCTTGGTTATTTTGTACAACCCGGTAATGGAAAATTTAATGATGGGGGCAGAGGCGATAATGCTTATATATATGTAACGCAAAACAAACCTACAGTGGAGGAAGGTGAGGCCGATTTAATTACGATTGGTCCATGTTGCAATACAGACTATCAACAAGGCCCAGAAAAATTTATTGGCAGTGCCCCAGATAATATTCAAAATAAAAAACTAGTGCTTTGGTATGTAGCGCAACTAAAAAATGATGACAGCAAAGGAAGAGAATATTGCTGGGCAGAATCTGTTTTAGAAAATGGGATTTATGTAACCAAGGCTTACCCTTGTTTTGCAGGACCCATGTTTGTACCAATAAAATAAATAGGGTTTAATAAATAAGCTATGAAGCAAAAAACAAAAAAACAGCATTTCTTTCTTGTGTCTATAATCTTGTGTCTAACATCTTTTAACAGTTGTAAAGAAGAAAAAGTAGATTTTCAAAGCAACGACTGTAAAGCCCAACCAACATTTATTAAATCAATTGGGTTCAATCCGGCTTCATCTGCATTTAGCACATCCGAGAATAGAAAAATGGGGCTTTGGTTGCTCCAATTTAATACAAATGGCGATACTGCTAATGGAGGGAGAAAAATGTACCAGCACCCAAGCTGGAAAACCGCTGGCTGGCTTGGTCCTATTCAAATAGACCCTCAGGGAAATTGTTTTGTAGGTCCTATACCCGTAATAAACCTAATTGACAATCCGCCAGCAAAGCAAAATATAATTTATAAAGTAGATGCCACAAGTGGTGAGATGAAACCATTTGTTGAACTTCCAGTTGCAGAAAACATTTCTCCAACCAACCCATATGGAATTGTAGCATTTGCTTATTTGTGCGAAAGTAGTATACTCTATACTTCTAGCGTACAAGGCAGTACAAGGGACAAGGAAAATGGTTTTATATATGCCATTGAGACTTCTACCGGAAAAATAATTGATAAAGTAGCGTCAGTAGATGCATTGGGCCTAGGCATATCTTATATAGAGGGGAAAAGAAAATTATATTTCGGAAGCGCTAGAACCCCAGATGTTTTTTCTATTATTTTAGATAAAGATGGAAAATTTAAAGGCAATCCTTCGCTCGAAATTTCAATTTCGGGTTTAGGGCCAAGAGGAGATGATAAAGCCCGCAAAATTAGATTTGACAACAATGGCAACATGCTTTTATATGCAGTAGAGTTCAATTATAATCTAACGGCACCAACCGAAAAACAAGAAACACTCTTCAATTTCTCTTGGAATGAAGATGATAAAAAGTGGTCATACAATAAATGATAGCATTTTTAAATTTAGCATTACACCTATAAATAACCCTCTTATCAAAAAATTGATGTAAATAGATTTTATTGTTTACTTGTTATAGTGAAATACACAAAGTAACTTTTGGTAAAACAGGCACAATAAACATTTACCCAAACCAGGCAGTAGATATGTTAAACATAACGCTTACCGGCAGCATGATAAACAAACCCGAAACACTAAGCATACATTCTTTGGATGGCAAATTGATAAATCGACATAGTATAACCAACACTAGCCAAACAGAAACAGTAGATCTGAGTAGACTTACGAGTAGTAGCTATATCGTTTGATCGGTTACCGATGCGGAAACTGTGAATACAATATTGCAAATAATGAAGTAGGTAAATAACGACATAAAAAGTTTAAAAAGCCTCAACCTTTCAAAAAGTTGAGGCTTTTTTAATACCTAACAAGTAAATTATTTTAATATCTTAATAATTTAAATAGTTGATTATCATATAAATATTAAAAACAAAAATTAAGAATTTGTACAATTAAAAAACTGTTTCAGCATTTATAAAAATAAAGACAGAAACCCTTTTTAAATAAAATTCGTCTTTGTTTATACAATATGCCAAAAACTAATGCGTTATTACGAGCATAAGTATTAATACTTATAAAAATTAATCCAAAACACCTGAAAAATGAACAAAACCAATGCCCTAGCATTTGTTATTCTAATGCTTGCACTTAATCTAACATCAAATGCCCAAACCACTGGAACCGTATTCCGTGATTTAAATGGTAATGGAACCAGGCAAACTTCAGCTCCAAATGAACCCTTGGTAAAAGGTATTATAGTAAATGCTTATAACATTAGCGATGCCTTAATAGCATCCTATACTACCACAACAGGGGGCACTTTTAGCATTCCTTTAACGGGGAGTATATATAATGGAACAGTTGGGTCAAATACTGGTTCGGTAGCAAGTGCTGCTGCAATAAGACTGGAGTTTATTATTCCAGTATCAGGCGCATGTGGCCTTGATCCAAATATAGATTATAGTTCTGGAAACGGATCAACTGTTGGTTCATCGGTACGTTTCGTAACCGGAGGAGCAACAGCCATAACCTATGCAATTAATAAGCCATCCGATTTTGTGTCTACTACCAATCCCATGGTTTATATGAGCAGGCAAACCAACGGTAACCCGCTCGGTGGGGGTACGTCTGGTACATCTAACTGGTTTATAGGTTTTCCTTATAATACAACTGGAACCGTTGCCCCAACTTTGGCTTTAAATGGTACAACCATTGGCGCTACTTGGGGTGTAGCCTATAGCAGACAAGCAGGCAAAGTTTTTACTTCTGCATTTTTGAAACGTCATGCTGGGTTAGGTGTATTGGGTAGCGGTGGAATTTACTTATTAACACCTACAGCAACTTCTTTTACAGTTGTTAATTTTTATGACATGGATGCTGCTTCAAACGGAGGTGCTTATCGTACCCGTGCCGATGCCGCCGCCACACCACCTACTTATGGGTCAACAACAAGTTATTCACTCACAGGGTCAAATACAATTATTAATTATCTTGGATCAATAGATGCTGCTTCGGGTAAACCTGTAGGAATGGGGGTTATTGGCACTAATATAAACAGGGGATTGCCAGCAGCCAATACCTTAGAAAACTGGGATCCTGCTGCCTTCGACCAGGTAGGAAAAGTTGGTTTAGGCGATTTGGAAATCAGCGATGACGGGAAATATTTATTCAGCATAAATCTGTATGACCGGAAAGTTTACCGGCTAGAATTAAACAATGCATACAACCCAACTTCCGTAATAGCAGTAACCAGTTATGCACTACCTGCAACAACGGTTACAAATGGTGTTTTAAGACCTTTTGGTGCTAAATTTTATAGGGGTAAATTGTATGTGGGCGCTGTAGCAACTGCCGAAAATGCAGGAACAGCAGCCAATTTAAGGGCCTATGTTTTTGAATTAAATAATGCAACAACATCGCCAGCTTTTACCGCCACACCTGTGGTTAATTATGCACTAAACTATGCAAAAGGAAGTGCTATGACTTGGACTGGACCTTACGGACTGCAATGGTATCCTTGGTCAAATAATACAACCACAACCGTTGGTATTAACAACGATAGAACATATCCGACGCCTATATTGGCCAATATAGAGTTTGATGACAGAGGAGATATGATCATGTCTTTCTTCGACAGAGGCGGACATCAGTGGAGTGAAGATAACTATCAGGATCTGGCGGTAAGTACAACTTTAATGCGCTATGCTGTAGGCGGCGATGTATTAATAGCTGGCAGTAATTGTAACGGAACTTTTACAATAGAGAATAATGGGGCTTATACATCTGCCAACGGCACATCCTATAACAGCGGTGCTGTAAATAATGAGGGGCTGGGCACCAGTGAGTTTTTTAAAGGAGATAATTTTGGCACAACACACTCAGAAACTGCAATTGGTGGACTCGGCTTTTTACCGGGTTCAGGTGAATTATTTTTTGGTACAATGGATCCTTTGGCAATCAATTCTGGTGGAGTAAAACGGCTTTCAATGGCAACCGGACTAGAAGTAGCAAGTTCTGGTTACCAATTGGCAGGTGGTAGTATTGCAGGTTTTGGTAAAGCAATAAGCTTGGGCGATATAGAGTTTTTCGGAACAGAACCACCTATTGAATTGGGAAATCGGATCTGGAATGATACAGATGGAGATGGAATACAGGAACCTGGTGAATCTGGTATTGCAGGTGTAACATTAGAATTAGTTGATGCCGCTGGAAATCCGGTAGACAGCGACCTGGGAACTGCTGGGGTACAACCTACTTTTGTAACTACAGATGCGACGGGCAACTGGTATATTACTTCTGCGACAGGTACCGATGCAACCGGAATTAATTACGGGGTGGCATTATTGCCCAATACCCAATATAGGTTAAGACTGGCTACGGGTGCCGGAGATGATTGGGATCCTACAGCTAATGGAGGGCAGGGAGGCCCCAGAGCTGGTCAACAATTGGTAGGTTACAAATTAACAAAAACCAATAGTATAGGCAGTGGTGCTGTCGACTTAAGTGATAACGATGCAGCTTTAGTAACGAGCACACCAGAGATATCAATAACCACGGGTGGATTTGGTCAAAATAACCACAATGTAGATTTTGGATTTACTAGGCTAGCAAGTTTAGGCAACCGAGTATGGCTAGACCAAGGCGCAGGTGGCGGCACAGCGCAGGATGGCGTACAAAATGGCACAGAGCCAGGCGTAGCAGGCGTACCAGTAAATTTATATCAAAATGGAGCAGATGGCCTACCAGGTACAGCGGATGATGTATTGATAGGCTCAACCATTACAGATGCATATGGTATGTATATGTTTGATAACTTACAACCAACTGACCAAACAAACGCAACAACCATAGGGCAAACTTCTTACAATGTACGAGTAACGCCGGGTAGCAACTATAGCATAACCACTCAAACCAATATAACTGACGATAACAATACCACAGGCGCAAGCACTACAGGAAGCGATGTAAATGTGCTGGGCATAAGTTACAGCGTAAACTTAAGTTCAGGAGAAAACAATCCCAATATAGATGCGGGCATAATATTTAAAACGGTGCCGGCAGTAAATAGCATAGGCGATAGGGTATGGTTTGATAACGGAGCAGGCGCATTAGGCGGTAATGGCGTTCAAGATGCAGGCGAGCCGGGTGTAGCAGGCATAACGGTAACCTTGTACGACGATGTTACAGGCAATATTGTAGCTATAACAACAACGGATGCAAATGGTAACTATTTGTTTAATAATTTACCAGCCAATACAAATTATAAAATAGGATTTAGTGCTCCAGCCGGCACATTGTTCACAACAGGTGGTACATTGAGCATAGGTAATGCAACAACGAATAGTGATCCAAGTCCAATAACGGGAATGACTACAACAATAAACTCGGGCGTAGCAGGTACCCAAATTACAGGGGTTGATGCAGGTATAAGGAATGATGCAAAAGGGGCGTTGGGCGATTATGTTTGGAATGACTTAAACAGAAACGGCATACAGGATGCGGGTGAACCAGGCGTACCAGGTGTAACGATGAAGTTATACAGCCCGGGCCCCGATGGGTTAGTAGGCGGAGGCGATGATGTACTATTGTCAACAACCACAACGGATGCCAATGGATATTATGTATTCCCGAACCTAGACCCTGCAAAATATTTTGTAGTAGCAACCCCAGTATCAGGTTATACTAATTCAGTTGCCAACCAAGGCACCAACGATACAAAAGATACAGACTTTGGAACAGGAACTGGGTCGTATGTTGGAAGCTACGTATCTGGATTATATACTTTACTACCAATAGCTGGCGGTGTAACTAGAGATATGACGATTGATTTAGGAATATATAGCAATGCGACAGTAAATACGTTAAATACATTAGGAGATAGGGTATGGAACGATTTAAATAAAGATGGTTTACAAACAGCAGGAGAAGCAGGCGTACCAAATATAACAGTGCGTTTACTAACCAGTGCAGGTGCAGCTGTAAACAATCCGGCAACGGCTAAACCATATGTGGTATTTACAGATGCTAATGGTAACTATAAATTTGTGGACTTACCAGATGGTAATTATATAGTAGAATTTGCGAACTTACCAGCAGGCTATAGTTTTACAGGCCAAGATGCAAGTGGTAGCGGCGCACCAGGCAGTGGAACGGATGGCGCAAACGACAATGATGCTAAAACTACCACTGGTAGAACAGCAATAATAAGTGTAGATGCAACAAGTGTAAGTGCAACAAGTGTAAACATTATAACAGTAGACGCTGGAATAACGCAAGGCATATCAGCAGGTACAGCCAGCTTGGGTAATAGAGTATGGTATGATATAAATAACAATGGCTTGCAAGATGCAGGCGAGTTTGGTGTGAATAATGTAAAAGTAGAGTTATTGGATGCAGCAGGAGCAACAGTGAATGTACCAACAACAGCCATACCATACGTTGTATATACCAATGCATTAGGTGAGTATTTATTCACTGGCTTACAAGTAGGCGATTATACCGTAAGGTTTAGCAACTTCCCAGCTGGTTATACAAGTAGTGGAGCCAATGCAGGAACAAATGATGCCATTGATGCTGATGCAAATTATGCAGGTTCATCAGTAACAGCCACCACTACAGCTACTACAGGAATATATACATTACAAATAGGCGAAGATAACCTAACAGTAGATATGGGTATTGTACCGCCAGCTACAGGTAGCAATAATAGTTTGGGCAATTTTGTATGGAGCGATCTTAACAGCAATGGTAAACAAGATGCAGGCGAGCCAGGTGTACAAGGCGTAACAGTAACATTATACACAAACGGTGTAGATGGCTTACCTGGTACCGCCGATGATGTAAGAGTAAGCGTAACAACAACGGACAATAATGGTGCGTATAGTTTTGTAGGCTTAGCAGATGGTAATTACAATGTAGGATTTACCAATTTACCAGCAGGCTTTATTTATACGGATCAAAACAAAGCTGGCAGTACAGCAGCAGATGGCAGTGATGCTAACACAGCAAGTGGCAGAACAACAACCTATGCATTAGATCCAACAAGTATAAGCGCAACAGGTATAAATGACCCATCAGTAGATGGAGGTTTAATAAGTACCAGAGCGGCTTTAGGTAATTATATATGGTTAGATACCAATGGCGATGGCATACAAGATGCAACAGAAAAAGGTGTAAGTGGTGTAACAGTAGTATTGTATGCCACAGACGGTACAACGGTACTAGCGAGTACGATAACAGATGCAGACGGTAAATACTATTTTGGCAACTTAACCCCAGGAGATTACCGAGTAGGATTTAGTACGATACCAAGTAACTTAGTGTTTACCCAACAAAATACTCCTGGCGACAATGGAAACAATACAAAC
>JANMGS010000820.1:0-5301 GCA_031374745.1 Ferruginibacter sp.
GAATGTTTGGGTTATTAATATACCCTACACGGCTTTTACCATTAGAAGGAGGTGCAGCTATAGAATCCCAAGTGCTGCCTCCATTTCTTGTAAAGTATAATTTTGGCACCGAATCGGGTGTATTAAACTGGCCAGCTATATAACCGGTATCTTTATTTAAAAACCAGCATGTATTAATATTTCTTGTGGCGACAAATAATGGCGTATTTACAAAACTCCAATTTTGACCGCCATCAGCCGTTTTCGCCATACAACCTCTATCGCCCACTGCATATGCTATTGTAGCTGTTATATAATGTACATCATTTAAACTAGCACTTGTTGGTAAGCCTGCAGCATTAATGTAAGTGAATGGACCATATTTCCAATTGCGCCCCCCATCAGTACTTTTGGCAATGCCCCCAGATGCCCCAACAGCAATCACATTGTTGTCGTCAAAAAAATCTACATCCAAAAAGGTAATCCCCATTTGTGTTGGGTTGCTAAATTTCCAATTGACCGTGTTGTAAAAACCTTGCCCATTGGCAATGGCGCTAAGCAACATTAAAAGCACGCTTAGGTAAAAAGTATTTTTTTTTCTCATAAACTGAATTGACTGATGATGTAATTGATCAAATAATAAAGTGAAAAAAAGAGAATTTTTAAGCTCTTTTTATAAGCAGTAAAACTATCTTAATTGTTTATTTTTCTTGTGAGTGTAAACGCTCATTTATTAAATTGAGTGTTTCTACTCAATTTTTAAAATATGGCTAAAAATGGCTGTGGGCTTGCGTTGAAGCTAATAATAAATGGTTTAATTTGTACTGTGAAGGCAACGCCTGTCACCAAAATTATTATCAACTTTAATTAAAAATATGCTCAGGCAATTACTTATACTGTTCTTTTTTTTTATAACAAATAGCTTAAGTGCTCAGGATAAATCTAATAGAGGGAAGGAGTTTTGGTTGGCCTATGGTTTTGATTATACTTTTTTTTATGAAACCCCCGTAAACTCACAAGAGCTTGCACTTTATATAAGCACAGAACTTCCTGCAACCGTTACAGTTTCTATTACAAACACTGGCTATTCACAAACATTAAATATCCCTGCAAATTCAGTAGATGCTACAATCATAATTCCAAAAACGGGGGCAAATGATGCTCGTACGCTTACAGATGGCTTACAAAATAGAAATATTCATATTGTAAGCAATGTGCCTGTAGCTGTTTATTCGCATGTATATGCCAACCAAGTTTCAGGAGCTACTATGCTAATGCCAATAGAAACTTATGGTTATGTCTATCACTCTATAAATTATTATCAAACCACTTCTCAAAGTAATGTCAATGACTGGTATTCCTGGTTTTATGTAATAGCCTCAGAGGATAATACAAAAGTAGATATTACCCCATCTGATTCTACCAAAAATGGTTGGTTGCCTAATCAAACTTATTCTGTTACCCTCAATAAAGGCGAATCATATCATGTGTTTGGAAAAGCGGTTTTCGGCGTAGATCCCTCTAGAGCTAGTAAGGATATGACAGGAAGTAAAGTTGTTTCTGTTATTGGGGGAGATGGAAGTTGCCATCCTGTAGCAGTATTTTCTGGCTCGGGTGGTATTCGTTTGTGCAGAGGTGATGGTGGTGAGTTTATGCAACAACAGGTTTTTCCTGCGCAAGCATGGGGTACCAGGTATTTAACTTACCATACCATTAATAACGCCAATACAAATATTACAGAAACAAATAGAAATTATTACAGAATTTGTGTGGCAGACCCCACAACAGTAGTAAAGAAAAACGGAGTGGTACAGACTGGACTTTTAAGAAATTTCTATTATGAATATATGGATTCTACAGGAGGTGATTATATTGAAGCAGATAAACCAATTTTAGTTGCCCAATACATGGTTAATAAAAACCAATGTTGGAATTTTCCTACATCAAATCCTTCTCCACCTTCGTATGGTGATCCGGAAATGTTTTACTTAAGCCCAATAGAACAGGGGCAAAAATCAGTATTATTTTATACTAGCCGAAAGTCAACCATTGACTATGTGTATGCAAATATTCATTTACCTACATCTGCAGTATCA
Source organism: Ferruginibacter sp. (assembly GCA_031374745.1). Classification (GTDB taxonomy): domain Bacteria; phylum Bacteroidota; class Bacteroidia; order Chitinophagales; family Chitinophagaceae; genus Ferruginibacter. The sequence continues at coordinate 2,076 of JANMGS010000820.1, forward strand.
TCCTTAAGGGTAGATGGAAATGTTGTACCGGCATCACAAATCATTCCGCACCCAAATTACCCCTCCTATTCTGTAGCAGTAGTAAGATTTGTAGGTGCAGCAAACCAACATACCGTTTTAGCAGATTCTGCTTTTACAGGTACCGCCTACGGATTGGGTAACTATGAAAGTTATGGGTACAATTTTGGAACTAAAATAAATAACTTAAATACTTATGGCGGCATAATAAACACTTTTAATACTACCAGCAATACAACAGATACTTTTACTTGTTTGAATACTCCCGCAAGGTTATTTGTAAAAATTGCTTACCCTGCATTATCTATTCATTGGAAACTTAGCCAAGTACCTGGTATTTTTCCAAATACAGATTCAATAATAAATAACCCGATTCCATTTGGCACAGAAATTATTAATGGTAGAACATATTATGTTTACACTTTACAACAAGATTTTACTTTTTCATTAAGTGTTGCTAATATTCCCATCTCTTATACTTCTCCAGTTATTCCAAATTGCTTTCAAACAGAAAATGGATCATTTAAAATTACAATTAGAAATGGGCCCAAAGCAGATTTTACAACCAATAACACTTTGTGCTTGCAAGATACTGTTCGCTTTACTGGTGCACCCATACCGAATGGTTTTAACCTTGTAAATTTCACTTGGTTTTTTGATGATAATACAACAGCCAATGGAGTGAATGCAGTAAAAAGATATTTAGCTGGCGGCAATCACCCCGTACGTTTTAGAGTTGTGGCCGATAATGGTTGTGCGGCAGATACTACCAAAATCATTTCTTTACTCGGTAGCCCCATTCCAAAATTTGGTGCACTAAGCAATGTATGTAGCAGCGATTCTGTTTACATTACAGATACCTCTACTGTAGCCACAGGGAGTATTACAAACTGGTATTGGGATTTTGGCGATGGGCAAACAGCCAACAAAACAAATGGAAATTATTTTTATCATAAATACACCGGTGCTGGGCCTTTCAATTTAAGATTGGTAGTTACAGGCTCCAATGGTTGCAAAAGCGATACGCTTACAAAAATTATTAATTTAATTCCATCGCCGCCGGCAAAATTTGGTTTCGATAGAAATGTTTGTTTAGGCGACCCCATGGTTTTCAGCGATAGCTCTTACCTAACTTCTACTGCTATTACACAATGGCAATGGAATTATGGCAACGGCGTAACAGACATAAAAACAAGCTCAGCTCCTTTTAGTTATACTTATCCTGCTGCTGGGGCTTTCACCGTTTCATTGGTTACATTGGGTACCAATGGTTGCAAGAGCGATTCATTTAAATTGCCTGTAGCAGTTACTACAAAACCTTCGGCAAGTTTTACATTTAGTGGCAAGCCTTGCCAAGACAGTAGTTTTACTTTCACATCTTCTACCCCATTCAATGCATCTATACCTACCATTTGGTATTGGAATTATGGAGATGCACAATCGGGAAATATTACAACTACAAATCTTGCTACACACGCTTATAATGTAGCTAGCAATATTATCGTGAAACATTTGGTAACGTATGGCGGATGTGTGAGTGACACAGTTCCACTTACCATACCCATCATCAATCCAAACCCTACTGCAAACTTTAGTATTACCAGCAGTATTTTTTGCGAAGACTTGCCGATAGATTTTATAGGAACAGCCAGTGCCGATGCTTCCACATGGCGATGGGATTTTGGGAATGGAATTGGAAGTAGTGTACCACCATTTAGTAGAATTTATACTGTGCCATATTCAGGCAATGTGAAACTTAAAGTACTTACAGCTGACGGTTGTGGCTCTGCAACGGATATCAAACCGCTTACCATTGCTCCTGCACCGGTTGTACATGCGGGGCCAGATTTTTATTTAAAAGTAGGCAGTTCCAAAATCATCAATGCCTCTATCATCAGCCCCAATAATTTCGATTTTTTATGGACACCTGCTGCTAATTTAGATAACGCTGCTATTTTAACACCTACTACTTCTACCATTGTACCAAGGCAATATAAAATAAGAGCTACTGATAAATTGAATGGCTGTGTAGGTGTAGATAGCATGGAAGTAAAATCGTATTCCACTATTTATGTGGCCAATTCATTTACCCCCAATGCAGATCAAAAAAATGATAAATGGATTATCCCTGCTTTGGAAGCATATCCTAATTGTACCGTACAAGTGTATAACCGCTATGGTCAAAAAATATTTGAATCTGTAGGCTATAAAACGCCATGGGATGGAAGGTTTAAAGGTGAATTACAACCGATGGGCGCTTATGTTTATAGTATTGACCCAGGCGATGGAATTCTTAAACCAATACAAGGAACTGTTTTGATAATAAGATAAAGTGTATTAATCCTTACCCTATAAAAAACCCCGTTTTTATAAGCGGGGTTTTGTTTTAGTATTTTTTACAAATGCCTCAGCGGATTTCTCCTGGCATTAAATACATACCTTTTTACATTCATCCAAAAGGCCAGAAAAAAATAGATTAATACGGGGGAACCAATTGTAGCAAAACTGAGGTATATAAAGTATTTGCGAATGGTGGTAGTAGCAATACCCATACGCTCCCCAATAGCAGAACAAACACCAAATACATGCCATTCTATAAAATGCTTAAAACGATTCATACTGCTAAAATAAACAAAATAAGGATTATACTGTACTTTATAGTGCCATTTATTTAGTAATTTCGCAAAAACGACAATTAATGCTCGAAAATATTCACATACAAAATTTTAGGTGCTTTGAAGACTTTAAAGCCGAGGGTTTTGAAAGGATAAACTTAATTGGGGGCAAGAATAATAGTGGGAAGACTTGTTTGCTGGAGGGGATAGGTTGTTTGTCAAATAAATATAACTTCCAAGATTTAATCAATTTGCGTGAACAAAATCCTAATATAATTGATAATATTATTCATGGAAATATTTCTTCTGATAGTATTTTCATTTCTTCAAAAAATCAAGTCTTAGAAAATAAATTCGGGTTTGTTATAGACGAGATTCGACAAATTACCCATTGGATTTCCATAAATAATAATTTGCACATAAATATTATTACTCAAAAAAATGAATACCCTAAGCTGGATATTTTAAGTTCATTTGACGAGTTTGATAGGAGATTAATTAAGGGTAAATTAATTTCAATTTTACAGACAATTGATAGTCGAATTGAAGACATGAGAACTTTCAAGTCGAAAGAAGGATTATTTATAAAATTA
>JANMGS010000205.1:0-8526 GCA_031374745.1 Ferruginibacter sp.
AAAATGGATATTCAATTTAACAAAAACGAAGACGAACAAAAGCTAGCTTGGGGTGCCATAAAAAAACAACTAGAAAAGATTTACGAAGGCGGCGGTTTAAAAAGCCAAGCAAAGCAAAAAGAAAAAAACAAAATGGTAGCAAGGGAACGTATTGCATACTTGTGCGATGCAGATAAACCATTTGTAGAAATTGGTGCCTTTGCGGGCTTTGGCATGTATGAAGAATATAGTGGTTGCCCTGCAGGTGGTACTGTGAGTGGTATTGGCTATGTAAGCGGCAGGCAATGTGTAATTTTAGCAAACGATCAAACGGTAAAAGCCGGGGCTTGGTTTCCCATAACTGGTAAGAAAAATTTGCGCATGCAAGAAATTGCCATGGAAAATCATTTGCCCGTAATATATATTGTAGATAGTGCGGGTGTTTTTTTACCCATGCAAGATGAAATTTTTCCAGACAAAGAACATTTTGGTAGAATATTTAGAAACAATGCCAAAATGAGCGCCATGGGCATTACACAAATTGCAGCCGTTACGGGTGCATGTGTAGCGGGTGGCGCATACCTACCCATCATGAGTGACGAAACCTTAATGGTAGAAGGTGCAGGCTCTATTTACCTGGCAGGACCATACCTTGTAAAAGCAGCCATAGGTGAAGATGCAGATGGCGAAACCCTTGGCGGTGCAGCTACACACAACGAAATAAGCGGCATTGCAGATTATACTTTCAAGACAGAAGAAGAATGTTTGGATAGGGTAAAAAGAATCATCAGTAAACTAGGACGGCCAGATACGGCAGGTTTTGATAGGATAGAATCCATAGCTCCAGCAAAAAAAGCAGCAGAGATATATGGCATTATTGCCAGCGATAACAGCAAACCTTATGATGTAGTTGAACTCATAAATTGTGTAGTAGATGCGGATAGCTTTGATGAATTTAAACAAGGCTATGGCAAAACAATTGTATGTGGTTATGCACGAGTAGATGGCTGGGCAGTAGGTATTGTAGCCAACCAACGCTTGATTGTAAAAAGCAAGAAAGGAGAAATGCAACTGGGTGGTGTGATATACAACGACAGTGCAGATAAAGCGGCCCGTTTTATTATGAACTGCAATCAGAAAAAAATACCCTTGGTTTTTTTGCAAGATGTAACCGGCTTTATGGTAGGAAGCAGAAGTGAGCACAGTGGTATTATAAAAGATGGTGCAAAACTGGTAAATGCCGTAGCCAATTCGGTGGTACCAAAAATTACCATCATTACCGGAAACTCTTACGGGGCGGGCAACTATGCCATGTGTGGCAAAGCATACGACCCAAGATTCATTTATGCTTGGCCTTGCGCAAAAATAGCGGTTATGGGTGGCGACCAAGCTGCCAAAACGATGTTGCAAATACAAGTAAGTGCTATGAAAGCGAAGGGGCAAGAAGTAACCCCCGAAGAAGAAAAAATAATACTAGAAAAAATAACCGATAAATATACGGAGCAAACCAAAGCACCATACGCAGCTGCACGCCTTTGGGTAGATGCCATTATAGACCCCGCAGAAACAAGGAATGTAATAAGCGAAGGTATTGCTGCAGCCAATCACAATCCTAAAATAGCAAAATTTAAGGTGGGGGTTTTTCAGGTGTAGGTCAGTTGGTAGTTCGCAAAGAAATTTTTAATTTCTAAAGAAGATTTTTATGAAACAAGAAGATGCGATAAAAATATTTGAGCAGAAACAAATTCGTTCAATTTGGAATGAGGAAAGAGAGAAATGGTATTTTTCTGTTATTGATGTTATTGAAGTATTAACTGGTAGCCCCAGACCTCGTAAATATTGGAACGCCCTTAAAACCAAGCTTAAAAATGAAGGAAGTGAACTGTCCCAAAAATTGGGACAGTTGAAATTGAAAGCAGAAGATGGCAAAATGCGAGAAACAGATATTGCAGATACAGAACAGCTATTTCGTTTAATACAATCTATACCTTCTCCAAAAGCAGAGCCTTTTAAAATATGGTTGGCAAAAGTAGCAAAAGAACGTATAGATGAAATACAAGATCCAGAAATAGGTATTGATAGACTAATGGAAACATATCTAAAAAAAGGATATAGCAAAGAATGGGTAAATCAGAGATTAAAAAGTATAGAGGTTCGAAAAGATTTAACAGATGAATGGGATGAACGAGGTGTAAAAAAAGGGCAAGAATATGCCATTCTTACCGACGAAATAACCAAAGCTTGGAGTGGAAAAACAGTAAAAGAATATAAAAAGTTCAAAGAACTTAAAACGGAGAATCTAAGAGACAATATGACAAATTTAGAATTGGTATTAAACATGCTGGCAGAAGCAACAACAACTGAAATAAGTAAAGAAAAGAAGCCAAATACTTTTGAAGAAAATAAAAAAGTAGCAGCGACAGGTGGCAAAATTGCAGGTGATACGAGAAAGAAAATTGAAATTGAAACTGGTAAAAAGATTGTGTCGAGAATTAATGCAAAAGAAATAAAGATAAGAAAAAGGATACAGAGATAAAGATGAAAAGCACATTACGTAAATGCAGCCTTTGGGTAGATGCCATTATAGACCCGGCAGAAACAAGGAATGTAATAAGCGAGGGCATCGCCGCAGCAAATCACAATCCTAAAATGGCTAAGTTTAAGGTGGGGGTTTTTCAAGTGTAGATGGCAGTGGGCAATTTACAGTTAGCAAAAAGAGATTTATGATTTAAATGTTTTAAATAGAAAGAATTTAAAGTGAGGATTTGCCTCACTTTTTGTTTTTTGTGCACGCATATGGCTAAAACGACACGAATATCAAATAGTGTTTTTATTTACGTACAAGAACATTTAATCTTACATAACAAATTTATTATTTAACAATAAAACAAAAGTTATGAAGAAGTACACTGTATGTCATTTAGCTAAATTATTTTTTCTTTTATGTTTGTTCTCTATTATTGTATTAGACAGTTTTGCACAAACAACAACAATTAATATTGGTTCAGCTCAACAGGAGCTTAATCCAGCTACCACATTTAATGCTTGGACGGTGCAGGCAATGTCGCCCAATATGCTAAGTGCACCATGTTACGCAAATACAACTTCCGCTACTGGACCTAATCCTGGTGCTGTCGCAGTTGGCCCAGTTGGTATAGGTCAAGCCGCTCGCGTAGTTCCTGGATTTGCAGGATTAACAAATTTAAGTTGCTTTCAATTCAATACAATTTACACACCAATGCCTGTCACAGCTAATTATACTAATTGTACAATGACTATTAGGAGGAGATTTATAGTTTGCAGCAACCAAAATGAGCAAATAAATTTCTCTTTTACTATAAACTGTGATGATGGAGTAAATAGTATCGTTTTAGATGCAGGTACGGCAAACTCTAATACACTATTTTCTGGACCTCCTACTCCAAGCATAAACCCGGCATATACTTTAAATGCTTCTAGAAGTTTATCTCCGGGTTTGCATACGATTGATTTGCAAGTTTCAGATTATGAAAACATCTTTGGTTTAGGTCAATATTTTACAGTTAATAATACACCAATGCAATGGAATCCATTTGCTGTGGCAATTACTGGTAATGTAACATCAACAAATTCGGTTCTATTAAATTCTGATACCCCAGCTCCATTAACTCCAATAACTGGCTTAACTTCGGTATGCACTGGAAGTACAATATCTTTAGCAAATGCCACTACCGGGGGTACATGGTCCTCTTCAAACAATTCCATTGCAACAATAAATCAATCTGGTCTTGTTACGGGATTATCATCAGGAAACGCAACCATAACTTATACTATTGGTCAAGGGATTTGCAACAGATTTGTTAGTTTACCTATACTAATTGAAAATTGTGGTTGCGAAGATTCTTGTAATTGGAGTCTTACAGGAAATATCAATGTGAAACCATTTTTCTTCATTGGTTCAAAAAACAATGCAGACTTTAAAGTGCGTACAAATAATGTGCAACGGATGGTGGTGACTGCGCTAGGAAATATTGGTTTAAATACAGCTACACCAACGAAACTATTAGATGTAAATGGAGAAGCTATAGTAAGAAATTTACCAGCTTCTACGCCAAATGATAAATTAGTGTTAGCAAATGCTACAGGTGAATTGAAATCATTAGCACCCGGCGCTACAAATCAATTTTTAAGTGGAAATGGAACCTGGCAAAATTTACCAGTAACTGGAGGAACGGTTACGAATGCAGATCAAGGTATAACATTGGAAGGTTCAACTGTTTTATTGGGGGACTATTGCGGTAATGCAGGGGGACAATTCAGAAGTAATAGAGAAATAAATATGGAAAATTTCAATTTATATTTTAATAGTGCTAATACTGGGAAAGTAAGAATAGGTAACAATATTGGTAAAGAAAGAGCTTGTCCAGATTTACAATCAAGATTAGAGCTAGATACCCGTGGTTTAAACGCTATAAATGAATATGTAACTCCACAACCTTCTTTAAGCGGTTTGCGGTTTGTAGATTTAACAGCTAATACACCTACTATTGGTAATAAATACAAAGGAGTTTTATCTTTAGATCAAGATGGGGATGTAATATGGGTAGATGCTTGTTGCAACCAACTAGGTAAGGATAATCAAATTGCGAGTATTTTGGAAAGACTTGATAAACTAGAAAGTGAATTAAAACTTGTTAAGAGTGAAAATACAGTTTTAAAAAGCAAGCTTAACCAAAGCGAGGTTACACTTGATTATAAACAAAACGTTTTAGAACAAAATGTTCCAAATCCATTTACAGAAACAACTACTATTGGTTATACAATTGTTAATAGTTTTTCGAAAGCTGCAATTATTTTTACTGCGGCTAATGGCGAAATAATCAAATCAGTTCAATTAAATAAAGCCAGTAAAGGGCAAATAAATGTTTCTGCTAATTTAGTTGCGAAAGGTATTTATACTTATAGCCTTGTTGTAGATGGTAAATTGATAGAAACGAAGAAAATGATAAAAGAATAGAGACTTTAAATTTTGATAGAAATTGGCTGTCCTACACGTAAGGCAGCCTTTTCTATTTTTTTACATGCTCACACCCAAAACGACACGCCAGTGAATTAGTGATTCCATTATTGATAAGATATTAGTAACATTGAAGGCATATCAAAGAAAGAGTACACTTCTTTATTAATTTAATATAAGCTACTTTTTTATTTTTATCACTTATATTCTTTTTTTAAGTCGAAATGGATAAGTTATTTTCTAAAGCCAAAGTACATAATAAACAATTAAATTTTAAGTTTGCCGATATACATTCGACTCCCAGCTTTTGTGAAACTTCATTTTTACACAAATACAATTAAATGATTTATTTTTCAAAAATAATACTGTTATTCTTTCTTGTAGCTATTAGCACTAATTTGTTTTCACAAGACATAAGCTATACCTTAAAAAATTATTCTTTAAAAGATGGCCTAGCGGGTGATAATGTGTATTGTGCTACACAAGATAATGAAGGGTTTATATGGTTTGGAACCGAAACGGGATTGAGCAGATTTGATGGCTCGCATTTTAAAAACTACACAGTAGCCGATGGCTTGCCTGACAATGAAATCATAAATATTTTTACAGATAGCAAAGGAAGAGTATGGTTGGTGCCATTTAGAAAATCGTTGTGTTATATTTATAAAAGGAAAATCTACAATAGCTCGAACGATAGTGCATTAGGGAAAATAAAAATCATTGGAAGCTGTTATCAAATTATTGAAGATAATAATCATAATATATTAATACACGATACTAAAGCAATACATATTTTAGATACGAGTGGAAGAATTACAACTATTTTAGCTGATTCTATTGAAAAAAATCTAATGTTTGAAAATATTTGCAAGTCACAATCTGGCAATATTTATATAATAGAGAAAAGGAAAATCTTTAAGTTAATTAATAAAGAATTAAAGCAAATCTTTATTCTTCCAAAAAATTACCGCTCGTTTTCTGTAAATAGAAATTTTGTGACTGATTCGATTATTTTAGCACCAAATTCCTTTGAAAGTAAAATTAGTAGGTTTACAATTATAGAATTTAACTTGTACTCAAAAATTATAAAAACTTATCCAATTTCTAAATTACCATTAACAATTGAATTAAAAAATAATAAGATATATTTTACTTCAAATAAAGGGGTTGATATTTTGAATGTAAATTCTAAAAGTTTAAATTTTAATATCAATATAAATAAAGCAGTAAATAGAAGTTTTTTAGATAACGATGGGAACATGTATTTGTTAACAAGAAACGCTGGAATTTTTATAAAGAAAAATACGAATATAAACTATAAGGATATTAATAACAATGCAAGTGGAAATTTAGCAATCGATTATTTAAATGGAAACAAGAACTTCCTTTTTATAGGGGCATCAAATAATAACCCAGTATTGATTGATAAAAATGACCTAAGCAAGGTAAATTATTTATCGAATTTAGCTGTTGAAGGTGGGTTTGGAAAAGCGATGTCTCCGATTTGTTTTATGAAAGAGATAGAAGATGGAAAAATATTAGTTGCTAGTGTTGAAGGGGTATTTGTTGCGAACAAATATTATTGGAATAACAAAAAGTTAGATATTGCAATAAAGCAAATATTAGACAAAGGAGATAATTATTTAATAAGTACAAATGAAAAACTTTTAATAGCTAGAAAATCTGACTTTGAAATACTTGATACTTTATGGAATGAACGAACCACTGCAGTAAATTTTATTGAAAACAATTATTATATCGGAACAATTAATGGACTTTACAGACTTAGTTCAAATAAAGTGTCGATATATTTAGGCGATAGCATTCCTATATTTCAACGCCGTATTTCCGGTATAAAAAAAGGCCCCGATGGCACCATATGGGTAGCTACATACGATGCAGGCCTAGTAGCTTTTAAAAATGGAAAAGTATCGCAAGTGTTTAATGATAGTAATGGCCTTACAAGTAGTATTTGCCGCAATCTTTTTGTAAATGGTAACTACTTATGGGTAGGCACTGACAAAGGTTTAAACAAAATTAATATTAGCAAAACGCCCTATAAGATTGTAATAAATTACACCACTACCGATGGCTTGGCTAGTAATATGATAAATGCGGTTTACACGGACAGCAATATGGTGTATGTTGGTACACCTGAGGGACTAACTTTTTTTGATGAAACAAAAATAGTAAACAACTCCAGATGCGATATGCGGATATTGGGTATAACCGTTTCGGGCAAAGAAAAGCAATGGGATAGTAGTAAAATAATTTTAAAACATACTGATAACAATATCCGTTTTGATTTTGTTGGGCTTTCTTTTAAATCTGCTGGAGATATTGTTTATTTTTACAGATTGGTTGGGCTGGATGACGTATGGAAAACAACTAGAGAAAATTATTTGAGCTACCCCTCGTTACCATCTGGCATTTATACTTTAGAAATACAAGCAACCAATAAATTTGGCGTAAAAAGTGAAGTGCTAAGAATAGGGGTTGAAGTTGAAAAATTACTCATTGAAAAACTATGGTTCAAACTATTAATACTTTTATTAAGCCTTGGTTTAATTTATTTTTATTTTACTAAAAGAATAAATAAAATAAAGCAACGATCAAAAGAGAAGTCTATTGTGGCAGAAAAAGTAAATGAAATGGAACAAATGGCTCTGAGGGCGCAGATGAATCCTCATTTTATTTTTAATTGCTTAAACTCTATACAAGATTATGTAATAAGTGGGGATGTGAAAGGTGCTAATAAATTTATCTCAGATTTTTCTAGATTAATAAGAAACACGCTCGATAACTCTTCTAAAAAAACAATTACCATACAAGATGAAATAACCTATTTAACCAATTATTTAACCATAGAGCAATATCGTTTCGAAAATAAATTTGAATTCAGTATTTATGTAGATGACCAAATAAATGTTTATGATAACCAGATTCCTCCAATGCTTTTACAGCCCTATGTAGAAAATGCCATACGGCATGGCATTAATAATAAAAAAGAAGGGTTAGGTTTAATACAAATTCATATTCTAAAACAAAAAAATAATTTGGTTTGCAAAATTATTGATAATGGTATTGGTAGACAAGCGGCACATGCATTAAAAGGAAACACGGCAATTGAATACCAATCGAAGGGTATGAAACTTACCGCAAAAAGAATACAATTGTTAAATAAAAATATTGGAGAAGATATTGTAATTAAAATTGAAGATGTAGAACCTCCAGAAATAGGAACAAAAGTTACGATGTCCATTCCAATAATATAAAAATGAGAATATGCGAACCATTATAGTTGATGACGAACCAAAAAATGTACGAATTTTAAATAAATTATTAACCGATTATTGCCCTGAGGTAAAGATAATTGGTAGCGCTGGTGACGCCAATGCCGCTTTACAAATAATTGAAGAATTGAAACCCGAGTTGGTTTTGTTAGATATTGAAATGCCCAATGGCAATGCTTTTGATTTATTGGACAAATTAACAACCATATCTTTTGAAATTATTTTTATTACAGCTTTTGAAAATTATTCTTTAAAAGC
>JANMGS010000833.1:0-3819 GCA_031374745.1 Ferruginibacter sp.
CAATTTTAGATTCATTGAAATATATTATTACGGTAATGGTAAACTAAAAGTACCATTTGTTATATCCTTATTGCCAGTAGCTGCTCCAACAGGATATAACCTACCAGAAAAAGTGCCTGTTATTCTAGTAGCTGTTATTGAAGTAATTACTACAGTAAAAACTGGACTTGGGTGGACAGTACCATCAGTTATATCTTGAAAAACATTACCACTTGCATCTGTATAAGTTCCACTTACTGCGGGGAATAATGTTGCAGCATTTACATTATATGAACCTGCAACAATAGCACTTAAAGATGCAATATCAAATGTAAAATCTGCCCCTCCGGCAACATTTTCTCCCAATACTGTAAGTGTATTAAAACCAAGAATAGAAAGTAACTCCGCATCAGTGGCTACATTGAATGTTGTAATTAGAGCACCATTTATGCTGCATTGAATAAAATCTGTAGGTCCGCCGCCACCCGTTGTAAACGGAATAGTAACAGCACAATTTGTACCACCACCGCCGCTCAGTGTAAATATAGTACTTGGGGCTGCAGCTGCTGAAGGAGTGCCTGTAGCATTAAGTGTAATGGATTGTGAAGCTGGTGTAGCAGGTAATGTGCCATTGCTTGCAAACGTAACGCCATTTACAGTAGTTGTAATATTATAAGTACCGCCTCCTGTTACCGTTATTGGAACGGTCATGGTATTACCACTTGTCATAGCAGTGCCTACTTGGTACGTGCCTAGGAATGTAACACCCGCACAATTAAAAGTAAATGTTGCCGGGCTAGGTGCGGCAGTAAAAGGAACCGTTACGGCACAACTTGCTCCGCCACCACCGCTCAATGTAAAAATAGTGGAAGGGCTGGCCCCCGCTGTAGCTGTACCTGTAGCGTTAAGTGTAATTGTTTGTGATGCAGGTGTTGCTGGCAATACATTAGCTCCTGCAAATGTTACACCATTTACGGTTGTTGTAATATTATAAGAACCACCTGATGCTACAGTTATAGGAACGGTCATGGTATTGGCAGCCGTCATGGCTGTGCCTACTTGAAAAGTTCCCTGGGTTGTAACTCCAGCACAATTAAAAGTAAACGCTGCAGGTGCCGGTGCCGCTTGCACCGTTAAATCGAACGCACAACTACTTGCTGTAGGTGTTGTGGTGCTAAAATTATAGGTATTAGTACCAGCAGTTGTAGGTGTACCAGTAGCCCTTAAGATAAGTGGTTGCCCATTACCAGTGATTGCAAACGATCCAGAAGCTGTAAAAGTAAGTCCATTAAGAAGTGTTGTACTTAAACTATACGTACCTGCTTGCGATACATCTACCAATAAAGTAATGAAATGTGTTGTAGGGTTTGTAGGTAATGTTGCAAAGAAATTGGTTGTTTGTGTAGCACCCGTACATGCAGCACCTGTATTTGGAAAAGTAAATCTAGCCGTCGTTCCACCACCACCACCAGTTCCCAAATTTACCACTACACTAAACTCACAAGAACCGCCATCAAACTTTACCGTAAAAACATCAAAGCCATCTCTAACGGGTTTGCCCGAACCTATTAAACGAACAGTATTTGCCCCTAGCAAAGCGGTAGAGGCGGTGGCAGAAAATGAATAACCATTTACAGTATCTGTTTTAATGGTATACACCCCTATTTTGGTAAAGTCCACTTGTATATCTACATAGTTTGTAGCCTTAAGTATAGTGTCTTTAAAATAATTACCGTTTACTAAAATAGGCAAACAATCACCCGCTGCATCTTTTGCCAATGCTCCTTTGGCATTGCCTGCCTCAAAACTAAAATCTTTTTGGCAAGAAGAAAGGATAAATCCAAGGGCTAAAAAGGCAAAAAGAAAACGTAAAACTTTCATAGGTTAATATTTATTGTTGATATTATTTTTAAGATATTTGTGATGCATCATCTACCAATGAGGTAGTTTCTATTGTATGATGCGTTGTTTCTTCGTTTCGTTGCTTAAAAAATCTTTTTTGAAAAACTAATAACGTTATTACACCGGTACTTATTGCTGCATCTGCAATGTTAAAGATAGGTCTAAAAAATTCGAAACTTTGGCCGCCCCACCCTGGTACCCATGTAGGAAATGTACCATGTATGATAGGGAAGTACAACATATCTACCACATTGCCATGTAAAAACGACGAATAACCTGGTCGTCCAAACTGTGCTAAACCACTGTAGTTCGTATAATCGCCCAATTCTGCACTAAACAACATGCCTTTATCAAATATCATTCCGTAAAAACAACTGTCTATCAAATTGCCCAATGCCCCTGCGTATATGAGCGATGCGCAAATGATAAATCCTTTGCTGTATCCTTTTTTAATAATGCTGCCCAAATACCAAGTACCAAAAACCACGGCTAACATCCTAAAAACCGTCAGTACGAGCTTGCCCCAGTTGCCACCAAATTTCCATCCATAAGCCATGCCTGGGTTTTCTACAAAGTACAATTGAAAACCTTTTCCAATCATATCTCTAGAGGTATTTAATGGAAAACTTGTTTTTACATATATTTTTAATGCTTGGTCTGCAATTAGAATAAGACCAATAATGATTACTAAGTGTATTTTTTTCATATAAAATTGTGGCAAATATAGAATTTAGATATTAGATATTAGTATTGAGATAGGAGAATTTGCAGTTGGAAAAAAAGTTTGTAGGTTTTTTAACGAAATAAATTAGGGGAGAGAAGTAAATAGGGTGTATAGGTAAATAAAGTAGATAGGGTAAATAGAGTAGAAAAAGTAAATAGGGTAAATAAAGTAAGTAGGTGGAGTTAGGATTGCTTTTATAATTGGTCGGCAACAAGAAGATATGCAAATTATTATTATGTAGTTTGATTTATTGGGGTCACGGCGGGGTTTTCGATAACAGACACTACACATTATTGGGAAATTTTGTTGCGAAACACCGACGCTTCGGAGAACTTGCATGATTGAAGTAATAATACTTTATAGCTGTTTTCTGCATCGGGGTTTCATAGAAGGTGCTTTTATAAAATATAGTTTGTGCTAGTGAAAACCCCGCTGGGCAATGTCATTAAGTTAAGGATTGTCAGACTGAGGCTGGCTGTCGGCAGACAAGTTGCTAGTGACATGTATTGTAAAAAAAGCTTAGGTTCAAATTATTAGAGTGTCAGCCTGAGGCACTCATAAAAAGTTTTTTAAGCTCTTTGAACATGACACTAATATCTAAATGCATTTACTTTGAAAACAAGTAATCTGTGGCAGCGTAACAGTACTCAAATTAGTGGTGCGATCCCTGCGTCTGAGCTTTGTTTCAAAGAATTATTGTAGTTCATTTTAGTGATAAGCTATTTGTTTACAAGTAGTGATTCCTGTATAGCAGCTTATAGACTATTTAGTTCTTTGAGCCACAGATTACTTTTTTATAATCATTAAACGTAAAATTATGAAAAAGGAAATCGTTTTTGAACAGATTTATGAATCAGCTGCAGGTATTGATATAGGCAGCGAAATGATCTATGTATCTGTTGATGGTGTAATGGTAGAAAGTTTTGGCACATGTACATCAGACTATCGTAAGTGTATTGAATATTTACATAAAGAAAAGATAGTTAGAATAGGGATGGAAGCCACAGGTGTTTATTGGATTGCTTTCTACAGTATGTTAGAAGCATCAGGATTTAAAGTATCACTGATTAATCCTACAGAAATAAAACAACGTAAGGGAAAGAAAACGGATGTGAGTGATTGTAAGTGGATACAAAAAATATTTTCTGCTGGATTAACCAAAGAGAGTTTTATACCCGAAGGTAAATTATACGAATTGCGATTTTTAGTAAGAG
>JANMGS010000851.1:0-1990 GCA_031374745.1 Ferruginibacter sp.
AGTATTTTTATTTGCCTCTTTTCTTTTAGATATATTTTTCTCCTTTGTTTCTTTTTACTTCTGCCACATAATCCTTTATTTCTTGCTCTTTGTCTTTTTTGCATATCAATAGAACATCATTTGTATCTACCACAATAAAATCATCTAAACCTTGTAATACCACCAGCTTATTGTGGGGTACCTGTACCAAGTTTTTTGTAGCGTCTATTATCATTACCTCATTGCCAGCAACCGCATTTTCTAAGTAATCCTTTTCAAATGTTTCATAAGCGCTTTTCCAAGTACCAAGGTCGCTCCAGCCGAAAGATGCAGGTATTACGTACACATTATCTGCTTTTTCCATTACTGCATAATCAATAGAAATATTTATACACTGCGGATAAATTCTGTCTATATATTCTTGTTCAAATGGCGTATTAAACTTTTCTTTTTCTGCATCAAAAACTTCGTGCAATTCTGTTGCCGTTTTTTCAAATGCTTTAATAATATTTTTTACTTGCCAAACAAAAATGCCCGCATTCCACAAAAAATCTCCGCTTGCAACAAAGGTTTTTGCAAGTTGCAAATCTGGTTTTTCTGTAAACAATTTTACTTTATATATATTATCTCCCACAGCCATCGATTCGTATTGAATGTATCCATAACCAGTATTTGGGTTTGTAGGTTCTATTCCCAGTGTTATCAATGCTTTTATATGAGAGGTAAAATGCAATGCTTTTTTACAAATTTCTACAAAAGCATCTGTTTCGGTAATAAGGTGATCGGCCGGTGCACAAATAAGATTGGCAGCAGGATTCAATTGATGCAGCTTATAAGAAATATACGCAATACATGGTGCAGTATTTTTTCTGCTAGGTTCACACAAAATATTTTTCTCTGGTAATTCGGGTAATTGCTTTTGTACAATCTCTTTGTATTGAAGTGATGTAACAATATAAATATTATCTGCCGGAATAAATTTTACAAATCGGTCGTATGTAGATTGTACAAGCGTACGGCCAATATTGAGAATATCTAAAAATTGTTTTGGCATATCAGTTCTGCTCATTGGCCAAAACCTACTCCCAATACCCCCAGCCATTATAGCTACATAATTATTTTTATTCATAAGCGAAACTTCTGTTTTGTTTTATATAATTCCTTCCCTCATCATATCATGTACATGTAAAATGCCGGCATATTCACCATTTTCTAAAACGACCAATTGGCTAATATTGTTATTTCTCATCAGATCCATAGCTTCTACTGCAAGCGCATCATGATGTATTGCTTTTGGATGTTGTGTCATTACATCTTTCGCTAGTATATGCTGAAAATTTTCATATTTTTCAAACATCCTTCTCACATCACCATCAGTAATTATACCAACTACAGCTCCATTTAGATCGACAACTGCTGTAGCGCCGAGTCTATTTTTAGAAATTTCTACTATAACTATTTTAATATTATCTTCTAATAATACGCTTGGTTTTTCATGCAGTTTTATTAAATCCCCTACCCTCAAGTACATTTTTTTACCTAGTGTTCCACCAGGATGATATTTTGCAAAATCGCCTGTTTTAAAATCTTTGCATTCCATTAAGCAAATGGCTAGTACATCGCCCATTACAACTTGAGCGGTTGTACTTGTTGTAGGTGCTAAGTTATTGGGGCAGGCTTCTTTTTCTACAGTAGTATTTATAACTATATCTGCCTGCAATGCAAGATAGGACTGAATATTGCCCACCATGCCAATAAGGGTGTTCCCAAAATTTTTTATTAGCGGTGCCAAAACTTTTATCTCTGGACTATCCCCACTTTTACTAATAATAAGTACAATATCATCCTCCTGCACCATTCCCAAATCGCCATGAATGGCATCTGCAGCATGCATAAATAGGGCCGGTGTACCCGTGCTATTCATCGTGGCCACAATCTTTTGAGCTACAATAGCACTTTTCCCTATACCACTCACCACAATCCTGCCTTTGCAAGCTGCCATTATATTTAC
>JANMGS010000211.1:0-2307 GCA_031374745.1 Ferruginibacter sp.
AGAGATGGGTTTTTTATGAAAACGTTTCACATCTACAAAATTGTAAATGACTTCTATGGGTTTATCAATTTCAAAATTGCGGTATGTTTCTTCTTTTAAGTTTTGCGAAACTGCCGTAAGGATATCACTTTCTTCCATAGAAAAAGTAACCACTGGGCTGTATGTTTTATCCTTACCAACCAATGTGATGTCTGTACCGTGCAATGTCGTAATTACAGGGATTTTCTTACCTTCTTTTGCTAGTATTTGTTTTGCCATATAAGCTGCAGATGCATGGGGAATAGCATAATGCACATGCAACAGATCAACATGGTGGTTGTTTACCACATCTACCATGGTACTGGCAAGTGCCGTTTCGTATGGTGGAAAATCAAATAGAGGATAAGTAGGAACCCGTACTTCATGGTAAAAAATATTGGCATGAAAACCACCAAGCCTTACGGGTTGCTGGTAGGTAATAAAATGAATATTGTGACCTTTATCTGCTAGTGCTATTCCAAGTTCTGTAGCCAATACACCACTACCGCCAAAAGTTGGGTAACAAACGATTGCTATGTTCATAAAATGATAAGTTCAGTTCTTTTAAAAGTTTCACAATATAATGATTAATTAAACAGCAGTTTTTATTTATGCTTATTTATGGTAAATGTTTAAGTTTGCTTAATGAAGAAATTATTAAGCCCCTTGTTGTTCTTTTGTTTGTCAATAAGTGTTTCTGCACAAAATGACCAATCAAGTTTTGTAAAAGACAGTATAACCATCAAGAAAATAGCAGATGAGGTGATGATAAACAGTACGGCCTATGAAAACCTACGATTTTTGTGTAAAAAAATAGGATCGAGGTTAAGTGGTAGTGCCGGTGCAGAAAAAGCCGTATATGCCACCCAAAAAATGCTAATAGATGCAGGTGCAGATACGGTATACCTGCAACCTTGTATGGTGCCACATTGGGTACGTATAACCAAAGAAGAAGGATATTTTATGGCGGATGGGAAAAAGTATCCATTACAGCTTACGTCGCTTGGCAATAGCGAAGGCACAAAAAATAAATGGATGGGCGCCGAAATGGTGGAAGTGAAAACGATGGCAGCCTTGCACAAGCTTGGGACTGCTGTAAAAGGTAAAATGGTGTTTTTTAATATTGCCATGAACCCGACTTATATAGGTACTTTTAATGCTTATGGGGAGTCTGGTGTAGGAAGAAGGGCAGGTGCAGCACAAGCGGCTAAATATGGCGCTATTGGCGTACTGGTTCGTTCTCTTGCTAGCAACGCAGATGATTATCCTCATACAGGCATGACGAGGTACAACGATTCTTTCCCCAAAATTCCCGCAGTAGCCATAAGTACCAATAATGCCAACGCTATAAGTAAAATGCTACAAGATGGGAAAAAGCTGCAAGGCTTTATTAAAAACAATTGTACCATGCTAGCACCTGTGCAATCGTATAACGTAGTAGGAGAAATAAGGGGTACACAAACACCCAAAGAAATAATAACCGTAGGGGGGCATTTAGATAGCTGGGACTTGGCAGAAGGTGCGCAAGATGATGGTGCAGGTATTGTGCAAAGTATTGAAATTATAAGGGCATTTAAAAATGCGGGCATAAAGCCCAAAAGAACCATACGTGCCGTTATGTTTATGAACGAAGAAAATGGCGGCGGCGGCGCAGATGCCTATCTACTAAATGCAAAACTGAATAAAGAGCAACATATATTTGCATTGGAAAGCGATGCAGGAGGGTTTACGCCAAGAGGATTTTCTTTAGAAATGAAAGAAGAATTGAGAAGCAAAGTAAAAACTTGGGCACCCTTGTTTCGCAATTACGGTGTATACGATTTTAGAGTAGGGGGAAGTGGATCAGATATTGATAATTTAAAAGAAATTGGTGCGGCATTGGCAGGGCTTAGCCCCGATAGCCAACAGTACTTTGACCTACACCATGCTAGTACAGATGTGTTTGAAGCAGTGAGTAAAAGAGAATTGGATTTGGGAGCAGTAAATATGGCTGCGCTTATTTGGTTGGTGAGTGAATATGGGTTGTAAAGAAGTTTAAGGGTTGAAAGTTGTTGAAAAGTGGTTTGAAGGGTTGAAAATTAAAGGTTAAAAAATTTTTTAAGCTGTTGAATTGTAAATAATAAATTGTAAATAATAACCAAAAATAAACTTATGGAAGAGTCTCAAAAAGAAATGGCAAAAGATGTAAAGGCTATAAAAAGAATGGGATGTGCAAAATATATTTCAATGTTTTTAGTCGTATTCCTATTGGTAGGAGGGATACTATTTTGGTGGAAATATTATTACACC
>JANMGS010000890.1:0-3712 GCA_031374745.1 Ferruginibacter sp.
TATTTTTAAAAAGCTAGAAAAATTTGAAGCCTCAAACCCTTCATTGATTACGCCAGACTCTCCTACGCAGCGTGTAGGCGCAGGGCTGGTTAAGAATTTTCCAAAAGCACAACACTTGGTACCCATGTTGTCGTTGGATAACTCTTACAATGCAGCAGATCTTATTGATTTTGATAGAAAAGTAAGAGAGCTTTCGGGAATACAAAATATTGAATATTGTATAGAACCAAAATTTGATGGAGCAAGCATATCATTGGTATATGAAAATGATACATTGCTTAGAGGCATTACCCGTGGCGACGGAGAAGTAGGGGATGATATTACACCAAATATTAAGCAAATACGTTCCATACCCATGCACGCCGCTTTGTCTTCGTATGGTATTGAACAGATAGAAATTCGGGGAGAGGTATTGATAAACAAAAGCAATTTTGCAAAGTACAATCAAGGATTAATAGAAGAAGGATTGCCTCCATTGGCAAATCCTCGCAATGCCGCAGCAGGAACGCTTCGCATGAAAGATTCTGCAGTAGTGAGTAAGAGAAACTTGGAAGCGTTTTTGTATCATGTAAGTTATTTGGGCCCCCTAAATCCCCCCGAGGGAGGGACTTTCGAGCTTTCCAATAAATTGAATTTATTTTCAACAATTGAAGACACGGCAATCAACCAAACAACCAATCAACCAATCAACCAATTCCCAATACCAACAACACACTCCGGGTTTTTAGAAATGCTTTGGCAACTCGGTTTCAAATCGCCTAAAAAGGAAATGAAAGTGGTGCAAGGTATAGATGCGGTTGTAAAATATATAAATGACTTTGAAGAAGGCAGGGACGCATTGCCATACGAAATAGATGGCATGGTGATAAAAGTAAATGATATTGCCCTACAAGACAAATTGGGCATGACATCTCACCACCCCCGCTGGGCCATTGCATTTAAATTTAAGGCAAGGCAAGCTACCAGTAAATTATTGGATGTAGAATTTCAAATTGGTCGTACGGGCGCCATTACGCCAGTGGCAAAAATAGCTGCCGCACAAGTGGGAGGTGTTACGGTTACCAGTATTTCTATACACAACGAAGATTACATAAAAGAAAAAGATTTAAAAATAGGCGATACCATTTTAATAGAACGCATCGGCGATGTAATACCACAAATAGTAAAATCATTGGCAGAATTGCGGACAGGTGCAGAAACCGAAATAAAATTTCCTACACACTGCCCTGTATGCAACGATGCACTCGTAAGACCCGAAGGAGAAGCTGTATGGCGTTGTGTAAATATTAATTGCGAAGCGCAAGTAGCAGAACGTATCATACATTTTGTGAGCAAAGATGCGATGGATATAAAAAGTTTTGGAGAGGCAAATGTGCGCAAGTTTTATGCCATGGGAATCATAAAAGATGTGCCTAGTATTTATGATTTAAAAGAAGATATGTTTGCAACTATGGAGGGTTTTGGTGCAAAATCTGTAACCAATTTAATGGAAGCCATTGAAGCATCCAAACAACAACCATTGCATAGGTTAATTTATGGATTGGGTATAAGGTATGTAGGTGAAACTACAGCAAAAACACTTGCACAAAACATAGCAAATATTTTTGAGCTGGCAAATAAAAGCGAAGAAGAACTAAAGCAAATGGATGATGTAGGCGTAAAGGTTGCTGATAGTATTGCCGCTTTTTTTAAGAACGAAGACAATATTGTGATGCTGCATAAATTGGAATCGGCAGGCTTACAAATGAAATCTCAACCTAAAGAAATAATAGAAGGAGGGCTTGTAGGACAAACATTTTTATTTACAGGAACCCTGTCAAAACTAAAAAGAAACGATGCCGAAGCTATGGCCGAAGCAAAAGGCGGAAAAATATTGAGCGGCGTAAGCAGCAAGCTAAATTATTTGGTAGTGGGCGAAGATGCAGGGAGTAAATTGGAGAAAGCAAAAAAAATACAAACAATCAATATTATTAGTGAAGATGATTTTATAAATTTAGTCTCCTAAAATTCCACTAAAGAGAGGGCTTAGATGTTTATGAATGTAGAATGTATTTGAAAATACTACCGCAAATATTTTTGTATAAACAAAGAAACAACTTTGGTCATCATCTTTATTGCTGTTGGCAAAGGTAGTCACTCAGTTATATAGCATACCTTTATTCAATTTTATAGAAGCAAAAAATAATTTTAAAAATGATACAAAAAGCAACTGCCCAATTTCTTATAGACCTTAAGAAAAACAATACCAAAGAATGGTTTGATAGTAACAGAAAAAAATACGAAGCCGCTAAGGAAGATATAAAATCATTGGCGGAGGCATTAATAAAATCTATTGGTGTACACGACGAGGATATTGCACAATTACTTGCCAAGGATTGCACCTTTCGTATAAACAGGGATGTACGTTTTTCTAAAAACAAAGCGCCTTATAAATCCAATATGTCTTGTATTTTATCTAAAGGAGGAAAGAAAGCTGAAACAGCGGGTTTTTACGTGCATATAGAGCCAGGTGGCGCATTTGTAGCTGCAGGCTATTGGGCCCCCGAAGCAAGAAAGCTTGCAGCGGTAAGGCAAGAAATTGATTATAATTTTGAGAATTGGAAAAAAATCATTTCTTCTAAAAAATTTAAAACAACTTTTGAAGACGGATTAAGTAAAGAAGATATTTTGCAAAGACCACCCAAGGGGTATGATGTAGAAAATCCGGCTATAGATTTTTTAAAACTAAAAAGTTTTATTGTAACAAAAAAGATATCTGATGCCGAGTTGCTGGATAAAAACTTTGTAAAAAACTGTACAAATATTTTTATTGCGGTAAAACCAATGTTGGATTTTTTGAATGAGGCGGAATAAATTTATTCGTCCAATAAATCATGAAATATTTACCTTTCATCGTATTCAACATTGTTGTCTTTTAACATTTTTAAATATTCTTCTTTAAAAGTTGTTTGACTATGATGCGTTTTTTGATTTAATATATATTTTACAACAGTATCTATTTGAGAATGGCTATTACTAAATGCCCCATAACCTTCCTGCCATTGAAATTTTCTTTTTGTAAAATTTTCTTTGTTTACAAATTCTGAACTATCCCCTTTTACCAAGCGCATAATTTCTGAAATAGATTGTTTGGGGTTTAAGCCAATAAAAATATGAATATGATCATATGCAGAATTTATGGCTAACATTTTGTGCCCATTGCCTTTTATAATTCCTGTAATGTATTTGTGCAACCTATCTTCCCATTCGTTTGTAATAATTGCTTTTCTATATTTTACTGCAAATACAAAATGTATGTGTAACTGGGTATAGGTATTTGGCATAAAAATTTTTGTAATAAAATTAATTATTGTTTAGCTAATTATAATTTAATGTTTTAAGGGTAGCCCCTACGGGGCAAAGCTTTGTATGGCACGCTGTTTTCTACAAAGAGGTAGCCCCTACGGGGCAAGGTCATTAATTTAAGCATTTGTAAAGACCTCATCCCAACCTCCCGAAAATCGTGGTAGGCTTTCTCCAAAGAAGAGGGAACTAGCATAGGGTGTTCTATAATTTGAAATACCCCTAACTTAACGACATTGCCTTGGGAGAAAAGAGTAGTTGTGGTACTTTTATTTTGTTTTCCAATTAGTAAATTGAAAAAAATTAAGTTGTAAAGTCTAAATTGTCCACTAGATTTTTTTAAATAATCAATTGTAAAAATAACACCCCA
>JANMGS010000215.1:0-3303 GCA_031374745.1 Ferruginibacter sp.
TATCAATTTTACGCTAAAGTTGTTCAGCCTAGCACTGCTAAATGCCAATCCATTGTATCTTTTTAAAACGATGCCTGCCTTTATATAGTTTTGCCCTTCGTTTACTATTTCTCTACCATAAGCAAGACCAATTTCTGTAAATGCATTGATATTTGTATTTACATTGCCACTGGTAAAAGTGGTTCCATTGGGAAGTTTTACACCCCTTATACCATCATTTATAAAGGTAAAATAATCTGTGTTTATGCCGTTGCCACTTCCTACAACCCTTCCTCGTATGAGTAATCCAATGGCTTGTTTTTTTCCTATTTGCATCATAAACGAGGGCCCCCTTATTTCTCCCAGTGCATTAAATCCAATATTGTCAGTTTTGCTCGATTTTGTAAATTCAATGTCAGTGCCGTCTTTTAGAGCATCCGTAAATGTTTTAAAATTTTTTATGTAACCATAGTTTTGGTTGAGTGCTGCGTTGCCCGAGGCAAACTGTAAATCCATCAACATCCTATTGTCGGCTATGTTTGCCGGATTAATATACAAGCCGTTAATGGCTGCATAGTTGCTATTGGAAATTGCATAATAGCGTTGCGCTTCTACAAAAAGCGTACATAAAACTGCAATGGTAATTAGTAAGTAGTTTTTCATTTGGTTCAGTTTACTTTTGGTGTATTTGTAAATCAATTATATGAATAGCTATAACGTGTTAATATGCAAATAATTGTTATTGGGTTAAATATATAAAAAAAAGCCACCCTTTTATGGGTGGCTTAGTAAAATTATTAAAATAAAATTTATTTGTACTGAGGTATGATGCCGTTAGCCAAATCTACCATTTTTTTCAATCCGTCTTCTGGTAAATTTCCTTTCTTAAATTCCGCCATCACATCAGGTAATTTGTTTTCCATTTCCATTAAAAAATGCTCCTCAAATTCCTTTACTTTCTTCACAGCTACGTTTTTAATAAGCCCTTGCGTGCCTAAATAAATAATAGCTACCTGCTTTTCTACAGCATATGGTGTGTACTGTGGTTGTTTCAAAATTTCCACATTACGAGCACCTTTATCAATTACGTTTTTAGTAGCAGCATCTAAGTCACCTCCAAATTTAGAGAACGCTTCAAGTTCACGGTACAAAGCCTGATCCAATTTAAGTGTACCAGCCACTTTTTTCATGGATTTAATTTGCGCATTACCACCCACACGACTTACAGAAATACCTACGTTAATGGCCGGACGAATACCCGCATTAAATAAGTTACCTTCTAAGAAAATCTGTCCGTCCGTAATCGAAATTACGTTGGTAGGAATATAAGCAGATACGTCACCTGCTTGTGTTTCAATAATTGGCAAAGCGGTAAGAGAACCACCACCTTTTACCAAATGTTTGATAGATTCTGGCAAGTCATTCATCTGACGAGCTATTTCATCTTTTGCAACAACCTTAGCGGCTCTTTCTAATAAACGACTATGCAAATAAAATACATCACCAGGATAAGCCTCACGGCCTGGTGGGCGACGAAGCAACAATGATACTTCACGATAAGCAACTGCTTGCTTAGAAAGATCATCATAAATAATTAATGCAGGACGACCGGTATCTCTAAAAAACTCTCCAATAGCGGCACCAGCAAATGGAGCATAGAACTGAAGTGGAGCAGGATCAGAGGCAGAAGCAGCAACAATAGTAGTATAGGCCATTGCGCCATTTTCTTCCAATGTTTTCATTACACCAGCAATAGTAGATGCTTTTTGCCCAATAGCTACATATATACAATAAACAGGTTTACCTGCTGCATAAAATTCTTTTTGGTTGATGATCGTATCAATTGCAATGGCAGATTTGCCTGTTTGACGATCACCAATAATTAATTCACGCTGGCCACGACCAATTGGAATCATGGCATCAATTGCTTTAATACCAGTTTGTAATGGTTCTTTAACTGGCTCACGAAAAATTACACCAGGAGCTTTTCTTTCCAATGGCATTTCATATAATTCGCCTTGCAATGGACCCTTTCCATCTATTGGTGTACCAAGTGTATTGATAACCCTACCACACATTCCTTCACCAACTTTAATAGAGGCGATTTGTCCTGTACGTTTTACTTTGTCTCCTTCACGAATATCTCCACTATCACCCATCAATACCACACCCACATTGTCTTCCTCCAGGTTAAGTGCAATTGCTTTTACGCCATTATCAAACTCCACAAGTTCACCCGAGCGTACATTGTTAAGTCCATAAACACGTGCAATACCATCACCTATTTGTAATACGGTTCCTACTTCCTCCAAGTTTGCACCTGCATTGAAGTTGCTTAATTGTTGACGAAGGATTGCCGAAATTTCGTCTGGTTTAATTTCTACCATAAATTATCTGTTGCGTTGGTTAATTTATACTTAAGCCTATTAATACTAGGCTCGTTTTTCGGGCGCAAAGGTAGGAGTAATGAGGGGTAATTACAAAAAAACATAAAATTTGTTGAAACTACATACAATTATAAAGTAAGATTTATTTTGTAGGTTAAACACTAAAAATGAGGTAAACATATCACAATATTTTGCAATAAAGTTTTATAAAAGGCTTAAAAAGTCAGAAGATATGAATTAAGCTTTGTCGCATAAGCTAATTCTTAATAAATCAACGTCGATGAAACAATTATAAAAAAGGGTAATTACAAAAACCCTTCCTGCTTATTTTTAATAATAAACCAATTTGAATTCATTTAAAACGAAATCTTTTGATTTAAGTGCTATACTAATGCCTTTGCTGTTTTTAATGATTGTTGAAAAATGTATGCTTTTTTCTACCTCTCACATTGTTTTTCTACAATAAACCAAATAAATATTGTATTTTGCTTACCATTTTAAATAGGCTTATTTTTTAATAAATTAAAGGAACTGCAAATTGAATTTGAAAGATTTTAAAAATTCAAAACATTTAGCGTGTTTTAATAATAGAAAACCCTTTATTTTCTATACATAAACCTTCCTAATAATCTGTTATTCAAAATTCTTATTAAAAAGCTTAATTATTAAAACCCTTCATTTTAAGATATACTAGTTATGAACAAAAACTACTTTAAATTCCTTACTGCATTATTATTTGCTTCTACCATTTCGTTGGTTTTAACGCCAAGTTGTAATCATAAAAGCAAAGCTGAATACGAACAAAATGAAGGGGAAGAAGAGAATGACGAATATGATAGTCCGGATAAAGCTGCCGATTTTGAAACATTTAGATCATTGGATGTTACAATTGGAAAAGTACCCTATGGCAGATTTTGGGATGCAATTTTAGAAACAG
>JANMGS010000018.1:0-1580 GCA_031374745.1 Ferruginibacter sp.
AGAAAATTATAACTATTATGCGAAAGCCTAAAACTATTGCTAAAGGAAGGCTTTAAATCGGGATTGCCAATAAATTGGTTAAAGAAATTTGCATTATTTCGTAATGGCTGTAAATCATTAAGGCTTGGTTGGCTTGTATTGCCGTTATAGCTTAACTGTAGATTGTGGTTGCTTTTATAACTATAAGAAAAACTTGCTGCTGGAAAAAAGTTAGTAAAGTTTCTTTGATAATCCTTGTTAAAACTTTTATCAAGTAAGTCGAAATTGGTAAACCCAAATCCACTGCCAAAACTGTATTTTATTTTTTTAGCGTTGTAGCTTATTTTTAAGCTTGGCCTATTAATGGTGATGGTTTGCTCAAATTGATTTGATAAAGAGTCTACTACAAAATCATATTTTCCGGTTACATTAGAGTAGCTATATGTAAGCTGGTCATTTGAACCTTTAGTAGATGTAATTTGATGTGATATTTCTAAAGAATGTTTTTTTGTCAACGGTTCCGTAAAAATAATAGTAGCAGAAATATTTTGATTTGTTTTGTCTGATATTCTATTTTGCTTAAGCGTTTGAATGGATGAAGTATCTCCATTTTTGTAACTAAAATTGTTTGAGTTTAAAAAATTATTGCCTTCATTGGTTAATAAATTCCAGCTGCTATTTATAGAAAAAGTACGGCGTGCTTTTTTAAACTTATGCCTGTATAAAATACTCCCAAAATAGGATTCTTTGTTGCTATTTGTAGTAGAAATCCTGTCAGATGAATTTTTTAATACCGCATTTGATCCAGTAGTGCTGGCGTTTTCTATTTCTGTACTAATGGTATTGTAAAAATTGGCCCTGCTAGTAAATTTTATACTATTGTTAGAATCTAACTTTACATCGTAAGCAGCATTAATTTTAAAATTGCTCCTGTTTACATTTATGGATGTGTTGGCATTTTCATTTAATACGCTATCGCCAAATTGAGTTTGTGTAAACCTTCTATTATTGTTTGTATATATTTGACTATTGTATTTTGGTGTTAGGTTTAATGTTTGCTTATCATTCCACTTATTGCTGTATTGAAGTCCAGCATTGGTATTTCTAATAAAACCATTTTCGGTATCTACATAAGGCTCGTCATCATTATTACCGCCAGTCCATTGGTAACTTATTTCGCCAGCATCATCCATGCTCATACTTAGATTATCGTTCTCGCCGCCAAATTTTTCACTGTCCTGCCAGCTCAATCCATCTTGCCCTGTATTGCCATTTAACACAAATGCAGATAATTTTCTTTTTCCCTTAAAGCTGCTGAATAATACATTTGTATTATACCTGTCATCAATATTTTTTTGTGGCCCACCCGAAGCATCTATTTTGCCAAAGTATCCTTTCTTTTTATTATCCTTTAGTTTGAGGTTAATCGTTTTATTTGTATTACCATCATCAATGCCTGTAAATTCGGCTTGGTCACTTTTTTTATCAAATACCTGTACTTCTTTTACAGCATCTGCTCTTAAATTTTTTACTGCCATGCCAGGATCATCGCCAAAAAACTCTTCACCATCTACCAATACTTTGGTTACTTTTTCGCCCAT
>JANMGS010000041.1:0-5656 GCA_031374745.1 Ferruginibacter sp.
ATTACAGAAAGGGTTTTCTCGTTTATTTATTAATAATGAAATTGTAACTATCGAAGACCTTTTAGAAGAGAAGCCAACAAAAAAAACAAAACGAGAAATTTTTATTTTAATAGACCGGTTACTAAAAAAAGATTTTGATGAGGACGATCTTCATAGAATAGCTGATAGTACGGGTACTGCTTTTTATGAAGGAGAGGGAACCATGTTTGTACAAATAAATGAAAAGCCCCCTTTAAAGTTCAGCAATAAGTTTGAATTGGATGGAATTGTGTTTGAAGAACCCGTACCCAATTTATTTTCGTTTAATAATCCATTTGGTGCATGCCCTATGTGTGAGGGGTTTTCTCAAATACTAGGGCTAGATAAAGATTTAATTATACCCGATAAAAGATTGAGTGTATTTGAAGGAGCCGTTGCTTGCTGGAAAGGAGAAAAATTAAGTTCATGGAAAGATGCGTTTGTAAAAGCAGCAAAACAATTCAATTTTCCGGTGCATAAACCTGTGATGGACTTAACAGATGCACAATTAAAAGATTTGTGGGAAGGTAATAAATATGTAGACGGAATCAATGCATTTTTTAAAGAAGTAGAACAAAATTTGTACAAAGTGCAATACCGAGTTTTACAAAGCAGGTTTAGAGGAAGAACGGCTTGTACGGAGTGTGGTGGAGATCGATTACGCAAAGAAGCCTTGTACGTGCAGGTGAGTGGCAAGCATATTGGGCAATTGTGTGAACTACCAGTAAAGGATTTGAAAACATGGTTTGAAAAATTAAAACTAAGTGAATACGATGAACAAGTTGCCAAAAGAATTTTAATAGAAGTAAAACATCGTTTAAAAACATTGATAGATGTGGGTCTTGGATACCTTACTTTAAATAGATTGGCTAATTCACTTAGTGGAGGAGAAAGCCAACGTATACAGCTTACTCGTAGCTTAGGCAGCAATCTTACCAACTCTTTATATATTTTAGATGAGCCATCTATTGGTTTACATAGCAGGGATACACAAAATTTAATAGTAGTGTTAAAAGAGCTTAAAGACCTTGGCAATACAGTTGTGGTGGTAGAGCATGATGAGATGATGATGCGAGAAGCTGATCATATAATAGATATGGGACCATTGGCTAGCCACTTAGGTGGAGAGGTAATAGCCGTAGGCGACTATGATGAATTGATTGCAAATGAAAAAAGTTTAACAGGTAAATATCTTAGTGGCAAACTCACTATTGATGCCCCAAAAAATATACGCAAGTGGAATAGAAGTATAAAAATAGAAGGAGCCAAACAAAATAATTTAAAAGATGTTTCGGCTGAATTTCCGCTAAATGTATTGTGTGCAGTAAGTGGAGTGAGCGGCAGCGGTAAAACTACTTTGGTAAAACAAATACTTTATCCTGCTTTACAAAAAATAAAGGGAGAAGTATCTGACAAGCCAGGTTTGTATAGAAAAATAAGTGGCGACATAGACTATATTAGTCGAATAGAAATGGTAGATCAAAACCCTATTGGTAAAAGCAGCAGAAGCAACCCTGTTACTTATATAAAGGCGTATGACGAAATAAGAGAACTTTTTTCTAAACAGCCACTCTCAAAGATTCGTGGTTTTATGCCAAAGCATTTTTCCTTTAATGTAGATGCAGGCAGGTGTGATGCTTGTAAAGGGGAAGGTGAACAATTGGTAGAAATGCAGTTTCTTGCAGATGTGCACCTGGTATGTGATGTATGCAACGGAAAACGTTTTAAAGAGGAAGTGCTAGAAGTTACCTACAAAGAAAAAAATATACATGATGTATTGGAGATGAGTGTGGACGAGGCCATTGAATTTTTCGCTGACAGTAATGATACAAGTAAAAGTAAAAAGACTTCCGAGGGGGATGATGTAGCAAAAAAAATACAGCCATTAAGTGATGTAGGTTTAGGGTATGTTAAATTGGGGCAATCATCAAACACCCTAAGCGGTGGCGAAGCACAACGTGTAAAACTTGCATCGTTTTTAGGTAAAGGAAAAGCACAAGGGCATATATTATTTATTTTTGACGAACCTACAACGGGGCTTCATTTTCATGATATAAAAAAATTATTGACTTCTTTTAATGCATTGGTAGAACAAGGACATTCTATTATTGTAATAGAACACAATACGGATGTTATAAAAAGCTGCGATTGGGTAATAGACCTTGGTCCTGAAGCCGGAGACATGGGCGGCAACTTGGTTTTTGCAGGAAAACCAATGGATTTGAAGAAGGTAAAAGAAAGTTATACGGGGAAGTATTTGTAAGGGTATTTAAGAAAAAGATTAAACTTGTCCCTAAAAATTATCAATAATGGGTCTCATAAGAATTCCTTTACGGTTTGAGGGTTCAGTTGGCGAGAAAAATGTGTACGCATTATTTGATAGCAGGGCTACTTTTAGTTGCTTGGGAGATGATATTGCAATTGAAATAGAAGTGCCAAATAAATTACGCCGACCATTGGAAGTAGCTAAAGCACCTGAAGGACATTATATAAAAATAGAAGAAGCCATGAGAGCTGATTTCTATTATGATGATATAAGATTGAGTGATGAATTTATGATAGTGCCAGGCTTAAGTGAAGAAGCCATTATTGGCGTAAATACTTTGCAAAAATGGCGTATAAAATTAGATGTTGAAAATGACACAGTCGTTATTGACCCAAAAGTTGCAAAGTTAATTTTGAAACAATTAAAATAGTCTAAAAATTAAACCCCCAAGTATTTCTAAATTGTTGTAATATATCGGAAGAAATTTCGAGTGATGCTTTTAAAACAGGATGCCCATAATTAGTTTTTGTAGCGTATAAAAAACCATACTTCAAATTATTCCTATCGCATATTTCAACACAATCTATTAAAAAACTATTTTTTACATTTCCCATTATCTTTTTAGGCATACCATTGTTAATTTCTATTATTAGCAATGGAGCGTATATAATTCTTAATAAAAACAATCTCATTTTTATGAAGAGAGGATGCATAAAATTTATCTAAGTCTATTACTTTCTTTTATCAATTTTTCATCTTTGCTAATGCCATTTGCAGCAAGCAACAAAAAAACAATTACAGCTACATGAAGCAATGCAGTAACAGCAAATGCACCAATGCCAACCAATGCATGTATTTCTTTATAATAAAAAAATAATAAAACCAGTTCTACTACAATTGCTAAAAGTGTAATACGTATTTGCAATTTTCTATTCTTAAATAAAAAAAGTGCAATCATAGAAACTACGCCAACCATAGAAGTAGTAATTACTAAAAAAGTATTGGTTGTTCCTTTTATTAAATGCATCATTCCCTGCGCATCTGCTCCCGCATAAGTAGAAAATTGCATCGTTAAAAAAATACATATTGTTGCTAGCAAAAACCAAATAGATTGAATACGTTGTATCATTTATAATTAGTTTAGAAAGTTTAGATGTTTAGAAGTTTATTTTGCCAACTGCAAATTGCCCTTTGCCAACTGCTATTTGCCAACTGCTAGCTGTATAACGGAAACCCCTTCATCATTTCATGTACTTCCGCTTTTACAGCCATCACTGTTTCTTCATTATCAATATCCCTCATTATTCTATCTATCAATTCCACCACTCTTTCCATATCTGCTTCTTTCATTCCTCTTGTGGTTATAGCTGGCACACCAATACGAATACCGCTCGTTACGAATGGACTTTTATCATCAAAAGGCACAGAATTTTTGTTTAGCGTAATATGCGCTCTATCCAATGTTTCTTGCGCTTTTTTGCCCGATATGTTTTTATTACGCAGGTCTATTAGCATTAAATGATTATCGGTACCCCCGCTAATAATTTGATAATCTCTTGCAACCAATGCTGCTGCCATTGCCTGCGCATTTTTTTGTACTTGTTGCATATAGCTTTTAAATTCATCCGTAAGCAATTCACCAAAAGCCACTGCCTTAGCAGCTATTACATGCATCAATGGGCCACCTTGTGTACCCGGAAAAACAGCCATATCTATCACATTACTCATCATGCGCACATTGCCTTTCATATCTTTCAACCCCATTGGGTTTTCAAAATCTTTTTTCATTAAAATAATACCGCCCCTTGGGCCACGCAAAGTTTTATGAGTAGTGCTTGTTACAAAATGACAATGCTCAAAAGGCGAACTCAACAATCCAGCAGCTATCATGCCTGCAGGGTGTGCCATATCACAATGCACAAATGCACCTACTTCGTCTGCTACTTTTCTTATTCTTGCATAGTCAATATCACGGCTGTATGCAGATGCTCCACAAATAATTAATTTCGGTTTTTCTGCACGAGCTTTTTCTTCCAACATTTCGTAATCTATCAGGCCCGTTTCTTTTACCACACCATAAAAATGTGGTTTATAATATTTGCCGCTAAAATTTACGGGAGAGCCATGGGTAAGATGCCCGCCCATGCTAAGGTCTAAACCAAGTATAGCATCGCCGGGCTGTAAAATTCCCAACATTAAAGCGGCATTTGCTTGTGCCCCGCTATGGGGTTGTACGTTTGCGTATTCGCAATCAAACACTTTTTTTATTCTGTCAATAGCCAATTTCTCTACTTCATCTACCACTTCGCAACCACCATAATATCGTTTGCCTGGGTAACCCTCTGCATATTTGTTTGTGAGGCAAGTGCCCATAGCTTCCATTACTTGTGGACTTGTAAAATTTTCGCTTGCTATCAATTCTATGCCATGTTGTTGTCTATCGGCCTCTTGTTGCACCAAATCAAATAAAGCAGTATCTCTTTGCATATATTATTATTTTGAAGTGCAAATATACGCAGGCATTTTTTAAGAAATAATTTTTGAACCGCTGCGCCTAATAAGGAGCAACAGCAATTAAACATTTATAAAAATTGATTTCTTGCTGTCTTTAGTATTGCCGCCACAAAGTTTATTATATCTTAATGTTATTTCTTGCGGCAGGTACTATTTAGCCCACCTGTCCCGATTTTTTTCAGGTTCAAAGCTAGGTTCAGCAACAAACCTCTTCTTGTATTTATATTAATGTAGGGATTCAGCTTTTATAGTGCAATCTGGTTTTAGATTCATTTAATATAAATTCGTTAATTTCACTATCCAAAACTTATTTGCTGTAAACATTGGTGTAACTTGTTACCCCCTAAAAGAGAAATATTAATGAAGGCAATAATTCCAGTAGCAGGAGCCGGTACCAAACTACGACCACATACATATACACAGCCCAAAGCACTCATTCCGCTTGCAGGCAAAACAATACTTAGCATTATTATAGACCAGTTAAAAGATACCGGCATTACCGACTTTATTTTCATTATTGGCTATTTAGGCGAAAAAATTAAAGATTATGTAAAAACAAATTACCCTGAGTTAAACACACATTTTGTTACTCAAAATGAAAGACAAGGTACAGGCCATGCCATAGAAATAACGAAGGAATTGGTAGGCGACGACCAAATTTTTATAGTATTGGGCGATACAATTGCAGAGTATGATGTAAGAAAAATGATAGAGTCCCCTCATTCTATTTTGGCAGTAAAAAAAGTAGATGATCCCCGCAATTTTGGGGTAGCAGAAATTGACGAAGAAGGGATAATAACCAGGGTTGTAGAAAAACCGTCTATCCCCAAAAGCAATATGGCCTTAGTGGGTATTTAC
>JANMGS010000063.1:0-9865 GCA_031374745.1 Ferruginibacter sp.
AATAATGGGTAATAAAAAAGCCGTAGAACCTATTTATGATTTTACAAAGCTTAACTTTAGTTTTAGAGATACAGCTACTTTTTTATCTATAAAAAACATTTCAGCTTTCCCACAAGAAGAAATGAAAAAAAATAAAAATAACAATAAATGGATTCTTTGGACAGCATTAATTGCAGGCTTAATAATTTTATTATTACTTACCAAACAAATGATTAAAGAACTAAATAAAAAGCAAGTCAATGATAATTTATAACGTAACCATAAAAGTACACAATAGCATACACAACGATTGGTTGCAGTGGCTAAAAGAAGAGCATGTATTAGACATTATGCAGACGAATTGCTTCTCCCAATACCGTATAATGAAGCTATTGGAAATAGATGATACCGACGGGCCAACTTATGCTGTACAATATTTTGCTGAAAGTAAATCCCTTTATAATAATTATGTTGAGAAATTTGCCAATGAAATGAGAAACCGCTCTTTTGCAAAATGGGGGGATAAATTCATTGCTTTTCGCTCTGTAATGCAGATTGTGGACTAATTGTGCAAAACGATTTAACCTTCTTGTTATGAGAAATTGTGTACGCTCAAGTCCTTTCTATTGCTAGTTTTTGGGCTTAATTTATGTCCAAACCCTTTACTGCATTGACTTTCATAGATACGACTTTGTTTTTTTATGTTTTTTGTAAAGAGGATATGCGCCTGTAATACATGTGTGTAGAGGGTTGTAGCCTTTTTTTATAAAAAAAAATTTATAAAAATATTTTGTTGCTATCAAAAACCTTCTATATTTGCCTACTATAAATTATTCAAAAAACTAATTATGAACAAAGCAGAATTAATCGCAAAAATTGCAGAAGACGCAGGTATTACTAAAACACAAGCAAATGCAACTATAGATGCATTTGTAGATGCTGTTACAAAAACTTTAAAGAAAGGAGACAAAGTTACTTTAGTAGGTTTTGGTACTTTCTCTGTTTCTAAAAGAGCAGCACGCAACGGCCGTAATCCTCAAACTGGTGCAGTTATTAAAATCAAAGCTAAAAAAGTTGCTAAATTTAAAGCAGGAAAAGATTTATCTGCAAAAATCTAAGCTTCAAAAAAAAATTTTAAAAGCAAGATGCAATGGTGTCTTGCTTTTTTTATAACTTTAAACAAAATAAAAAATAAATAATATGGGACGAGGAGATATTAAAACTAAAAAAGGAAAAACCAAAGCAGGATCTTTTGGTAAAATTAGACCAGCAAAAGTTGCAAAAAAGACAGCCGCACCTAAAGTTGCAGCAGCATCAAAGGACGTAGAAGTGAAAGACGCAGGTCCTAAAAAAGCAGCTCCTAAAAAAGCAGCAGCTCCTAAAGAGGCAAAATAAATAAAAGGGCTGAAATAAAAACCAGCCCTTTTCTTTCTGTCTTGTTAAGGTGCAAGCCTGTTTAATACCCAATGCCCTTTTTCTAATGTGTATTGTAGCCTATCGTGTAGCCTATTAGGGCGACCTTGCCAAAATTCTATTAGTGATGGTTTAACAAGATAGCCTCCCCAAAATGCGGGTCTTGTAACAGCTGCGTCTTTAAATGTTGCTCTGGTACGTAATACATTTTCATCTAAAATCGCCCTATTTTTTATAACACTGCTTTGTGGAGATGACCATGCGCCAATTTTACTTTCTTGTGGTCTGCTTAAAAAATATACATCGCTTGCTGTTTCTGGTAATTTTGAAACAGTCCCTTCAATTCTAATTTGCCTTTCTATTTCTTTCCAATGAAAGACAAGGGCTACATTTTCATTTTCGGCCATATCTTTGGCCTTGTGGCTTTCGTAGTTTCCAAAAAATTCAAAACCATCTTTGTTCATCCCTTTTAGCAAAACAATCCTTGCAGATGGTTTGCCTTCTTTATTGGCTGTTGCCAGTGTCATCGCATTTACTTCATCAATATTACTTGCAAGGGCATCATCCCACCATTTTGTAAATTGATCCATAGGATTTGATGTGACATCTTCTTCCGATAATGATTGTAACTGGTAATCTTTTCTAATGTCTGCTATTGAACTCATTTTGTGAAATTTTTTAAATAAAAAAGCATCTTTTATGCAAAGATGCTTTTAAAAATATTTATTTAAGCTTTTTATCAGTTAAAAATACTATTTATTCCTACAGAATATGGATTTCCTAAAATTGAGTAAACAATTCTGACTAATATCATATTTATTACTACCGAACAAACTATAATAACCAAGGCACTTACAATCATATAAACTATTCTTTTATCCTCAGGTGTTTTTTTCATTACTGGAACACCAACATAAAATAAATATACAGAGTATAAACCTAAGATAGCTAAAATACCAAGCATGGGCAGAATATTAAAAACTGCTGCAACGGATGAAGCAGTGGAGGCGTATGCAACTAATTGTGCAGATTTATTAATGTCTTTTTCGGAAGAAAAACTTGGGGCAAGCGCATCTATCACATAACTGCAAATAAAATAACTTGCAATAGCAGTAATAAATACGGTGGCTGCTTGTGCTATCCCCCAACTGATACCTCCAATTTTTACACCAAAAATATTTATTCCAATAAGTCCGTAACCAATGAATGATGCTATTGTTCCAATTAAAGCCATTGGTATAACATAGCTCGTAAGCAACGACATGGGGGTAGCCGTTTCACCATTAATTACTTCCCATTCTGTTTTGGGAGTTACCAAAATGTTTTTAACTCTTTCAATTAAATTCATAATAATTAGTTTTAGGTACGTAAAATAAGGTTTTATCCATATATGTCCAATTATTTTATTGGGTGTTTTTCTTTGTCCTCAGTACTTTCAACAATGCCTTTAACTCCTCTAATTCTTCTGAAAGTTGTTTGTTTTCTAGCATGGCTAATTCAGCTAAGCTTTTTGCTTCAGCCAATTCTTTTTTTAGCGATTGCACTTTTTTGTATAATGCTGCAGCTTCATTTAGTTCTTCGTTTAAGATTTCGATATTGGTATTTACAGAGCTAAGTTCCTTTATTACAGCTTGTTCTTTGTGGCGGCCTCTAATTTCTTTTAACAAATTCACCTCAAGTTCCTCGTTCATTATTTCTATGGCTATACTTTTTTGAGCAGCCTGTTCGTTATTGTATTTAAGTTGTTCTATCTCTATTAGGTTACTATCCATACGACTTCTGAGAGAGGATTCGCTTTCAGACATATCGCCCAATATGGATATTTCCTCCTCTTTCCTTCTTATTTCATTATTCAAATCTTCTAATTGCTGCTGCAAAAACTCATTTTCTGAAAGCAATAATTGTATTTTTTTTTCGTATTCCATTAACCTAAATGTAAGAACCTTAGTTGAAATATTGCCAATATTGCCAAAACTAATAATAATTGTATATTTATGCTAGGCAGCATAAGCTGTTTTTAACGTATCTATTCTATAAATTTGAGGTCATCTAACCATACTATATTGACGGATGCTGAACTCATAAAAGGCTGCATAAAGGAAGATGCTCATTGCCAAAAAAGCCTCTTCAATCGCTATGCTAGTATTCTCTTGGGGGTAAGTCAGCGGTATGCAAGAAATAAGGAAGATGCCGAAGATATATTGCAAGATGCGTTTATAAAGGTTTTTAAGAAAATTGAGCAATACAAAGGGGATGGCTCATTTGAAGGTTGGTTAAGAAGAATAGTGGTGAATACCGCATTGAAAAAATATACAGTTAGTAGGTATAATAAGGAAATTACGGTAGAAAATGTAAAAGAATCAACGGAAATTGACTATGGGGATGCACCAGCCTTTAATCACCTAAAAGAAAAAGATCTACTTATACTCATAAACAACTTGCCAGATGGGTATAGAATAATTTTTAATTTGTATGTCATTGAAGGGTATCAGCACGACGAAATTGCAAATATGTTGGGAATACAACCTGGTACAAGTAGAAGTCAATTGGTAAAAGCAAGAAACCTATTGCAAAAAGAAATATTACAAACCCAAAAGGTTGCAGTATGAATGATAATAAGTTTGATGATGTTATAAAAGAACAGTTTGGTAAATATAGACCAGATGTGCCTCCGCATATATGGGAAAAAATAGCCTCACAAAAGGACAAGAAGAAGCCTTTTGGCTTTTGGTTTAATAATGCGAAAGTGAAAGTAGCCGCTGCAGTTTTATTTATAGCCATTGCTACCGGGCTTTATTTTTTCAACAATGCAAAACAAAAGTCATCAGAAATTATCCCTACCGTTGCAGAAAAAAACATCAATCCTAACTCCAATCCTGCAATGAATAGCGATGGAAGTACCTCTGCCAATAGTATTTCTTCAAAAAAAGAAATAGGTTCTGATGATGTTCCCTCTTCACCATCAGCTAATCTTACGAAGCCAAATTCAGGAGAGGTAAGCAAGACGGTGGTTGAAAATTTCGATAATCCTTTCGTTAAAAGGATAAATGCAACAGAAAGGTATAGGGATAAATCTAACAATACACTGGTTATAAAAAATGGGCCAGCAGAAACAATTGAAATGGAGACAGTAAGAAATTACTTATCTATGAGGGAAATATTGAGCCCTCAATCGTTGGAAACCAACCGTAATTTTAGCCCTGTAATGTCGAAAAAGTCATTGCTTAAAACTGCTACTATTCCTTGCCCCGAAGCCGAAAGAAATACTGCAGGTAATAAAAGATATGTAGAATTGTATGGTGGGCCAGATTATATTTTTACTAGCTATGATGATACGGCAAACTCTACTTATTTACAACAAAGAAAAGCCAGTACAGGAATAAATGCCGCCTATAGTTTGGGCGTGCGTTATACAAGGGTATTTAAGAATGGTGTTAGTATACGAACTGGTATAAATTATAGTCATATTTCCGAAAACTTTATTTCTAAAAATGGCTCTATAGTAGAACGTGTTTATACTGTAAATAACGCTGGAGATACAACAGGAACCTTTACCAGAAGTACTACTCAATTTAATAGGAGTAAAAATGTTTATAGAAGTATCGATGTTCCATTATTAATGGGAGTGGAGTTTGGCAACGGTAAATTACATACGAATATTAGTGCAGGTGCCAGTGTGAATGTTTTTAGTAAACAATCTGGATTGGCCATAGATGTAAATGGTAATCCTGTAGATATTTCATCGGGAAAATCATCTTCCATATATCAATATAAAACAAGTGCAGGCGTTAGCTTTTTAGGAAGCGTATCCTTGTATTATAAGCTAAATGAAAATGTACATATTTTGGCTGAACCATACATGCGATATAGCCTTTCGCCCATAACAAAACCAGACCTCACTTTTAAGCAAAAGTTTCATACTGCCGGTGTAAGACTAGGGGTGCGATTGGATTTCTAGAGATAATAAAAAAGATTACTGATTACTAATAGGAAGGCATGCCTTGCAAGGCTGTTTCTTTTTTTATAGTTAATTTAAAGGGTCTTTTTTTAATATTGCCTTCAATAAATATTTTTTGATTTGTATTATCAATGGATTGCAAAGACTCGGAATTCAAATCAATTTTCCATAGATATCCATCCGTAGCTTCACACATAATAACTTTTTCTCCCTGAAGGTCTATGCCAGCTTGCAGCGAGTTTTTTGTCCATTTAGTTATCTGGTATTTTGCTGCTCTGTTACCATATTTTATTGATTTGATTTGTGGCAATACATCGCAATTGGTTACTAAATATATTTCCCTCATTTTGTTTTCCTTTAATTTACGAGGGTTGCCATTTTCATCTACGGGTATATTGCCAGGTATGATAGTAGTTACATAAGCCATCCCATTTAAAACACTGCATTTTTTTTGCGCTATGCAAAAATTTAAAAATAAAGTGCTCACAAAAGCAAATATTAACTTTTTCATACTGTAATTTACAACATAGAATTATGAAAACATCCAATCTATTTTTTTTAACTACTTATTTCGATTAATGACAGCAAACATACAAAGTAAACTACCACATGTAGGTCCTACTATTTTTACAGTAATGAGTTCATTGGCTAATGAGCATAAAGCCATAAATCTTGGGCAAGGGTTTCCAGATTTTAGTATGAACATGGAACTTCCCGAATTATTGAATAAGGCAATGAAAGATGGCTTCAACCAGTATGTACATGCAAATGGATTGCCAATATTGAAGGAAAGAATTGCTGAGAAAGTGTATAAATTGTATGAAACTAATATAGACCCAGACCAAGAAATAACAATAACACCCGGCGGCACATATGCACTTTACACAGCACTTACTACCATTTTGCAACCTGGCGATGAAGTAATTGTTTTTGAGCCTGCTTATGATTGTTATATTCCTGCAATTGAGCTAAACGGCGCTGTAGCTATAACGATACCACTCACAGCAAATGAATATAAAATTGATAAAGAATATACCCGAACAAAAATATCGGCAAAAACAAGAGCCATTATTATAAACTCTCCGCACAACCCGTCTGGCTCAGTGTTGGACGAAACTGATATTGATTTCTTGAAAGAAATAACAAGAGATACAGGCATATTTATTATAAGCGATGAAGTGTATGAACATTTAATATTTGATGGTAAAAAACATCTATCCATTTTAAGGTACCCTGAATTATATGAACGTAGCTTTGTGAATTTTTCGTTTGGTAAAACATACAATTGTACAGGATGGAAAACGGGTTATTGCATAGCACCTCCATTGCTTACAAAGGAGTTTAGAAAGGTTCATCAGTTTAATGCATTTTCTGTTTTTGGGCCTGTGCAATATGCACTGGCAGATTTTTTGCAAAATGAAAATGAATATTTATCGTTGGGTAGCATGCTGCAGCAAAAAAGAAACTACTTAAATGAATTGATGAAACAAACGAAGTTTGAACCATTGCCAAGTTATGGAAGTTATTTTCAAATTTATAGTTATAAAAATATTAGTGATGAAAAGGAGTTTGATATGGCTGTTCGATTGGTAAAAGATTACGGGGTTGCCACTATACCAGTAAGTTCATTTTATAAAACTCCAATAGAAAATAAAGTGCTGCGTTTTTGTTTTGCCAAAAAAGAAAGTACGTTGGAAAAGGCAGTAGAACAATTGATAAATTTGTGATATAAAATGGACCCTTGGATATTTTTAATGTT
Source organism: Ferruginibacter sp. (assembly GCA_031374745.1). GTDB lineage: Bacteria > Bacteroidota > Bacteroidia > Chitinophagales > Chitinophagaceae > Ferruginibacter. Next base: position 7,110 of record JANMGS010000063.1, read on the forward strand.
TTCGCTTTATGACAGCATTATTTTTTATGGCAAATGATTTGAAGTTTATACCCCAAACTGTCTTAAATGATGGTCCAAATGCTTGTACATAGCCATGCCCCATTGTTCGGTTGTAAATTTTCCAAACATGGGATGTGGAAAGCGACCAATATTTTCGGCACCCGCATTATGAAAAGTATCTACCAAGTTTAAAAGATTCAATTGTTCTTTATTAAAATCACGTTCATTCTTTATAATAAAATTGGGTGCAGTTGGTAAGTTTTGTTTCCAAGGTTTGTCGTTGTACAAAACTGGTTTAAAAGCCCAGCCGATTAACCTTCCAATAAGCATCCTTGGTATTGGTTGCTCGCTGAGAGGTACTTTATACGCTTCAGCAACATGAGCCATCATTTGAGACACATTCATTTTGCCCCATACCGCTTTGCTTTCGGGTTCTAGTTTTTGAATTCTAGCTGTAAGTTCGTTGTAGGTTTCAATGTCAAGTAAATTTTTCATACTTAATTATTAAGAACTAATATTACGAAATATATTTCAAATATGCTTCTGCCTTGGCTAAATCTTCGGGGACATCTATTTTTACAATTTCTCCTTCTATTTCTACCATCCGAAGCTGCATGCCATTTTCTAAATAGCGCAAACATTCTATTTTTTCTGCCGCTTCTAGTGGCGTCATTTCCCATTTGGTAAATTGTATAAGTGCCTCTTTTCTGTAAGCATATACCCCTACATGCTCGTAGTAAGTCGGCGTTGTATCTTGGTCTCTATGATAAGGAATAACACTGCGACTAAATAGCAATGAATTCATATTTTTATCTACTGCTACTTTTACGATATTAGGATTTGAAATTTGTGCAGGGTCAGTTATTTTTCTAATAGGGGAAGCTATTTTTATCTTTTGCTCATCGTCGTTAGCGAAAACTGCTATTAATTTTTCTAAAATATCTTTACTTACAAATGGCTCATCACCTTGTACGTTTAAAACAATATCTACTTCCATGTTTGCTATGGCTTCTGCAATTCGATCGCTTCCACTTTCATGCTGTGCAATACTCATAATGGCTTTGCCACCATGGGCAGTTATTTCATCAAAAATAATTTGATGATCTGTTACTACAAATACGTCATCAAACAAATTGGTAGCAACGGTGTTTTCGTACGTGGTGCGTATAACCGTTTTATTGCCCAAGGGCTGCATCAATTTATAAGGAAACCTGGTAGCCGCATAGCGGGCCGGAATCATTGCAATGGTTCTCATGAGTTTATTCTTTGGCAATGAAAGTATACAATTTTAGAATGTAAGCGGTAGTTCTGTAAATAAATTATTGCAATTATTACAGCGATATAATTTTTGATAGGTTTCTGTTTGTCCGTATTTAATTTGGTTTATCAGTTTACCCCAAAAAGTTGCAGGCTTATTTATTTTTTCCTCTAAAACCAACGTGTTCTTTTTACAAATTTTGCAGGGCACTTGTTGTATGTAAATAGCCTCTGCATCTTTCATTATGGCTACTGCACGCTCATACTGCACCTCGGCCACCATTAGTTTTATACCACCTACAGCGGGGTTTAACAATGGATCGATGGTTACAATATTTTCGTCTTTTAAATGACAGTTTATATCATTTTCTTCTAGCATGCCCAATGTCATATTTGCCACCATAAAATTATCGAAAGAAGCGATTTGTTTAAAAATCATAGGGTATTTTTTTATTGTTTTTTTGCGTTATTACTTTGTATCAATTATCATTGGTGCGCCAGCTTTTCCCATTACAATTACTTTAGAGTTGGTGCTTAGGGCCAATTCTTTCATGGCCTTTATTTGTTCATACTGCAATTGTTGGTCGGTAAGGCCTGTGTTTATGATACGCTGATAATCAGCAATACCTTGTGCTTCCACCCTTTTTCTTTCTGCTTCTTGTTTTTCCTTTAACAATACAAATTCCATTTTCTTGGCATCTTGCTCGGCATTTATTTTAGATTCTATAGAGGCTTTCACAGAATTGGGCAACGTGATGTTTCTTACCAATAATTGCTCTAGCATTAATCCCCTTTTTTTAAAATCTTCCTCAATACTTTTATAAATGCGCTGCTGAAACTCATCCCTTTTTATGCCGAATAAATCTACCGCCTGATAGTAAACAGCATTGTCTCTTATTTTTGTGCGGGTGATGGGGCGTACAATTTTATCTCTATAATCGTTACCTGTTTCTCTCAATAATTTGGGCGCATCGGTAGAAACCACCCTATACAAAACAGTAAGGTCTATTGTTACTTCTAGCCCATCGCTGGTGAGTACCCGTATGGCATCGTCTCCTTCTTTTGTACCTTCATCGTGTATGCCGCTCATGGTGTAGTTCTGGGTTTTAACATCTATCTTATCTATATTGTACAAGGGGTTTACAAAATGCAAACCACTACCCAACACATCGTTTTTGATATTGCCAAAAAGCGATTTGATGCCAATGTAGCCAGCATTTATTTGCACAAAACAAGACGTGACAACACCTAGTACAACGAACAATAAGCCGACCAACCTTCCAGTAGTTTTAAATTTTGCAAATCGTATATCGTTGGATAAAAAAGTGATGGAAGCTACTATGATGAGTATTCCTAGAATGATGAGGAGCATGGTTTATTTTTTAGAAATGTAAGTTCTGTAAATTTCGTTACTATTGCGGAATTATTTAATTGTAGCAATAAAATAAGCATAGTCTGCACTGTGGTTGTTGCTAATATCTTGAATGAGATATCGATTA
>JANMGS010000067.1:0-12387 GCA_031374745.1 Ferruginibacter sp.
GAATGCGGCAACGGTCACACCGGTGTCGGGAAAAACTGAGCAATGCCTGTTATTGAATTAGCTGAAAAAGCAGATTCGGCAGGACTTATTGGCCAAAGTTTTGACGATGTGAATGATGCAGTAGAAGCAGCAAGGCTAAGGTCAAATAAAAACGACGTAATAATGATTTGTGGGAGTTTTTTTATAATTGCAGAAATGAATGAAAGCAATTTAACGCAATCAAACTAAAGTTCTACAGCTGTTGTAAAGCTCTATTTAGACATACTTCATGCAAGCTTTGTTTAATCACATCATCCAGCATCATTTGTTTTACTTCTTCAATCGATTTCAAAACAACGCTTATTTCCTCATTTTCATCCAAAGATTGTATGGCAGTTTTTACTCCTCCCTTTGCTAAGAATAAATGAGTAGCATTGTTAAGCACACCTGGATTGGAATATGTTTTACCTAAGTAAATAATTTCATTAAAACTATAACCTGTTTCTTCTAACAATTCTCTTGCAATAGCTTGTTCTTTTGGTTCATTATCATCAATAAAACCACCAGGCAATTCAATAGAGAGTTGATTGATAGGATGACGATATTGTTCAATGAAAATAAATTTCCCTTCTGCTGTAATAGCTACAGCTACTGCACAATCAGGCATTTCTACAACGAAGTAAGGATCTACTATTTTTCCTGTAGGCGTTTCATATTTATCTTTACGGGCAGTAAAATACTTATGATTGCTAATGTATTCTTTTGAAAGTATTTTAAAAGACATAAATGTTAGATTTAGGCAAAGATGATTTTGGTGTTAGCTACTAGTAACCATTAAATTTTGTAAAACGCTGATATGTCTTAAAAATGCTGATGAATTTGTGACAAAACAATCAATGCTCACAACCGTAATCTGTGTTATCTGCTATTCAACTCCACCCTTCTTTTTCTCTCAACTTATTTATATGTGCTGTATGGTGCTTTCCGTGCCATGCATACATTCCAAGCAAATACCAAAGTGTCATTTGCTTACCATGCTCTGGGTGAATTATTGTTCTGTTCCACTCTTGCTCTTTAATGTTTTTTAGTATTTCATGCATACGAGCATGTATTGCGTATAAAAGTGTAATAGAAACATTTATTGGAGTATTTTTTACATCACTTAGGTTTGCCCATGCCACTTCATCGTAAGGTTTTATGGTTGGATTGTCTTCTGTTAGCCCAAGTTTGAAACGTATAAAGGCATTCATATGGCTATCTGCAACATGATGCACTACTTGTCTACTGTTCCACCCATCTGGCCGATAGGGAACTTCTAAATGTGCTGCATCTAAATTGGTTATAGCATATTCCAATGCCTTTGGCAGTATTTCAATATCGAGCAGCCACTCCTCCAATTGCTTTTGAGAAAATGGCTGCTCTTGATATTTACCTATTGGGTATTTTAAATCTTCCATTATTGTGCTACAGTGATTGCTGGTTTAATATCTTCCAATGTCATTTCGAAAATCAACAGCGAATTAGGAGGTATTTGAGCGCTTGGTGGGTTATCTGCATAAGCCAATTCGCTTGGAATGTACACTTTCCATTTTGCTCCTTTTGTCATCAGTTGCAAAATCTCTGTCCATCCCCTAATTACTTGTGTTACTCCAAAAGTAGCAGGGCCTCCTCTTTTATAAGAATTATCAAACTCTGTACCATCCATTAAAGTACCTGCATAATTTACTATTACAGTATCTACTAATTTTGGATTTGTGCCTCCTACTTCCCCAGCCTTTATTATCTCATATTGCAAGCCACTTGGTAGTGTGATAACGCCAGCACGTTTTTTATTTTCTTCAAGAAAGTTATTGCATAATGCTTTTTGTGCTTCTCCTTTCTTCTTATTTAGTGCTTGCAACTCTTGTTGTATGATCATACCTGCTTTTTCTTTGTCAAAAACAGTTTTTGAATTATTAAATACTTGGTCCATACCTTTAGCAATAAGTTCTATGTTTAGTTTAGTGGTGCCAGATTCTTTTAGGCTCCCTCCTATACTCATTCCAATAGCATAACTAAAACTATCCACCGCATTTTTTAAGGTGGGAGTTTTGGTAGCTGGGCTTACTTTAAGCGCAGGTGCAGCCGGCTTTACTGGAGCAGTTTTTATTTTTTGAGCATTTGTAGTACAAAAAGTGGAAATAGCTAGTACAGAAAAAAATAATTGCTTCATTGATTGTTCTTGTTTGTTTAATAAAAATTTATGCAAATAAAATAAAAATTAATCAGGTCTCATTTCTTTACCTGTTAAATGTATAAAAACATCTTCTAAATTGGCAGACTTCACTTGTTTTGGGCGTTCAAATCCTGTTGCTACCAATTCATCTATCATACCATCGGGTGTATCCAATTTGATAATTTTTCCTTCATCCATAATGGCGATACGGTCGCACAATTGTTCTGCTTCATCCATATAATGAGTAGTTAAAATAACTGTTGCTCCATTCTGTCTTATTTCTTTTATAAGATCCCATAAATTTCTACGAGCTTGCGGATCTAAACCTGTGGTAGGCTCGTCTAAAAATACAATTGTAGGATTATTGATCATTGTGGTAGCTATAGAAAATCGTTGTTTCTGACCACCACTTAGTTCTTTGCTTTTGTTTTTGGCTTTGTCTGCAAGGTTTACTTTTTTTAGTAATTCCATTCCATCTACTTCCCTATTGTACAATCCGCTAAAAAGTTTAATAAGCTCTAGCAAATTCAAATTCGGATAAAAGCCAGAGGATTGCAATTGTACGCCAATGATCTTCTTTATTTCGCCGGGTGATTTGTCTAAATCCAACCCATTTACAATTACTTTACCCGAGGTTTTTTCTCTTAACGTTTCTATTATTTCCAATGTAGTGCTTTTGCCAGCTCCATTAGGGCCAAGCAAGCCAAAAATTTCTCCTTCCTGCACATCAAAAGAAATATCTTTTACGGCTTGGAAACTGCCGTAGTTTTTGGTGAGATTTTGTACGGAAATGATGGTGTTTTGCATATGCAAATATTTTTTTAAAATTGGGAATCAATTTATCATTTCTAAAATATCAATGCCGAATTCTTCTTTAATGGCTCGGGGATATTTAATTTGACAAGGATCAGCATTGAACAAAGTAATAAAAAAATGATTTTCTCCATTACCGTCCAAGGCAATTTCATCTCTTTTTCGAGCAATGTATTTTTTCCTGTTATTGGCAAGGTGAATATCATCCAACTTCAATAAATCACTTAAATTTTTTGCTTCTACATCATCCTCTGATTTTACAACATAATCTCCCATCAAATAAATAATTCTATCCTCAAAATCAATTGCAGTTGGATGAAGAATTGGTTGAAACTTTTCCCATTTATAAGATTTTTCTTTGTTCCATTGGTGCTTCACTACGAACCAATTTTCATAATTATCTTCATCTGTATCTTTAAGGTTTGGATTAAAATGCTCAATATCTTTTGCATCGGTTCTACTTATGTATTCATCTGTATATGCACAAAACATTTTTTGTTCTGCCAATAAAACTTCAACAATCTTTTTATTATTGTTAGCATTATTTGAAATGTAATTCAGCTTTTCCCTTAATATGATAGATTCAGGATTCTTAACAGCTCTTCTCATTAAAAATTATATTTATCGCCTAATTCGGCTAATTCGATAATGAGTTCCTTTTTTCTTTCGGGCTTGGTTTCTTGTGCAACTGCTCTTTTTAAGTCTAGATATTTTTTATGTGCTTCCTTACCAAATTGGTTGTAATAATCTACATTAAAATCGTTGCTCAACATATCATTGGGGTCATCCCCTATTGGTGACTCACCTCTACGCACTGCTACTTTACCTTTATCATCGAAATATAAAATAAATCTTTCTTCCGGTTCGAAAGCGGCGGCAATAAAAGGTGAGTGAGTAGCTACAACAAATTGTGCATCGGGTGCAAGGTTTTGATAATGGGTAATCAAATCTATTTGCATATCGGGGAAGAGGGAACGCTCGGGTTCGTCTATTAATATTATAGAATCTTTAGTATCCAATTGATACAATGGAAACATAGATAACAGAAGTCCTTTTGTTCCTGTACTCAAACTTGAGATGGGAATGATTTCTTGAGTAATTTTTGATTTTATTGGAATTGGGTATTCTGTATTGACTAAATCTACTTCTAAATTTAATTTATCCAATATCGGATTAAAATATTTAGAAAATGATATAAGTGGATTTTCATTTTCAATTGCCCATTTATTGTACTCTTTATTTAATTTATTTAAATCACCTATAGCGCCTTTATTAATTAACTCAGAGGCCATTTGAGTAAATTTTTTACGATATGCAAGAATTTCAAATAATAGTGATATCCAAAGATTTTTATCTTTACTGTAAACGAATTCATGGATATAACTTTCTGGCTTTTTATTAGCTATTGTATTAGCTATTTTATTACGAATTTGTGATAAATTGCCAAAACCAACACTTTCACTAGGAATTTTTTGTGGATCTTCATTGAAAATACTTATGGATTCCCTTGATACTATTTCAGCACTTAAATAAGATAATTTCAGATTGTCTATTATAAATTTTTCGACTAATACATTTGTATTTGAAATGCCATTATCATTAAAAAAATCTACGTCATTCTTTACAATTTTATTTTTGAAAATCTTTAATTTAGTTTCCTTCGAAATATATTCTAAATTTCCATCGAAATTTAATGTATGATAAACTGATAAGTATTGTCCTTCAATAATTTCAATTTTATTTAAAATAGAAAAACTATCCCTCACCAACTCCAACAAACTCGTCTTTCCTGTAGCACTTTGTCCAATGATACAAATTTTCTCCAACGGCTGCCCAGCTTTTATATGCCCTTCTGGATAAGTAAAATCAAAATCTAGATTTTCTAAATGCCTATAAGAATCAATATGTAAGCTTTTTAATTTCATAATTTGTTATTGGACAAATATAATAATTTATTAAGTGAAAGGAAAATATAGGTTTAAATGGGGAATAGTTGCGTTTGCATTTTTACTGTTGAAAAAAGTTTTACTGCTCAGCTTAGCCACGATAGTAGCGTAAAGCCCAGAGGCCGAGGTACGAGGACGAGGGCTTGTAGCGAATAGCGTGAAACCACTGTTTGGCCTTATTCTTAGGCTCATGCTCCAAAAAATGATTTTAGATAATAGATTTTAGACAAAAGACAAATAATCAATAGATGTATTTGAACATTGGACATTGTCTATTGAGTATTGAACATTTCTTTGATTGCACTAAAAATGTTCAATAATAAATGTTCAATAAACAATGTTCAACACTCAATGTTCAAATTTTAAAGTGCTCATTTTTTAACAGTGTTCATGTACCCTTCCAACTCCGCCATCATTTTCACACTGCCAATATACAATGCGGAACGTTCGTGCAGTTCTGTAGGTACCACATCTAAAATATTTATTTTTCCATTGGTAGCTCTGCCGCCAGCTCGCTCTACAATATAAGCAAATGGATTGCACTCATACAATAAGCGAAGTTTTCCTTTTGGTTTGTTTGTGGTAGTAGGATACAAAAATATGCCGCCACGTATTAGATTCCGATGCACATCGCTCACCATACTGCCTATATAACGTTGGGTGTAAGGGCCACCATTTGTTGCATCCTTTTTTTGACAGGCAGTAATGTATTCTTTTACGCCCTGCTCAAATACAAAAAAGTTACCATGGTTTACGCTGTACATTTTACCATTTTCGGGGCATTTTATATTTGGATGGCTCAGTAAATATTCGCCAATAGACTGATCGAGTGTAAAACCATTTACCCCACGCTTGGTTGCATATACAAGCATGGTAGAAGACCCATACACAATATAACCTGCGGCTACCTGCCTATTGCCAGGTTGCAAAAAATCTGCTCTGGTAGCGGGTTTGCCTAATGGACTCACTCGCCTATAAATACTAAAAATGGTTCCTATGGAAACATTTACATCAATATTGCTACTTCCATCCAGTGGGTCAAAAAGGCAAACATATTTTGCTTTGTTACTTACATCATCATCAAACAATACAATATCATCTAACTCTTCGCTACCTATGCCTGCACAACTTATGCCGTGGCGCAACACCCCTACCATTTGATCGTTTGCAAATACATCTAATTTTTTTACTTCTTCGCCTTGTACATTTGTACTTCCATCATCTCCTAAAATATCTACCAAGCCAGCCCTATTCACTTCTACATTGATGCGTTTGGCTGCTAAGCCTATATCCCTTAGTAAACTTGCCAATTCGCCCGTGGCTTGTGGAAAAGCACGCATTTCTTGTATCGTAAATTCATCGAGGGTGAGGATATTTCTATTTGTTGCCATGGAAGAGTATTTAGTATTGAGATATTAGTAATGAGTATTGAGATAATAGTATTGAGATTAGTCCATTAAAATTGTTGCTTAATAATATATTTTTGAAATAGCTGTTTTGAATATAGATTTGCAATGTAAATAAAATTTTAAAAGAAATAGTTTTATTAACCAATGAATAGCAAATTTTAATTTATTGGATTTCACCAAAACTTTTTGAATTTAATAATCTTTATACTCAATACTTAGTACTTAATACTTCTTTCTTATGCATGTTTTCAAATTTGGTGGAGCTTCTATAAACAACTTAGATCGGATAAAAAATACAGCCAATATCATTTCTGATAATGCCTCTCAAAAATTACTGGTCGTTATTTCTGCAATGGGAAAAACAACCAATGCATTGGAAAAAATTGCCGACGCTTATTTTGACAATAGAAAAGAAGAGGCTTTGCTGTTGTTTGATCAAGTAAAAAACAACCATTTAGATGTAGTGAAATACTTACTTGTTCATAATTGGAAAGCGGCTGAAGACCAATTGAAAGATTTTTTTACCGAAATAGAATGGATGCTACACGACAAACCAGTGAGAGCATATGATTATTATTACGATCAAATAGTATGCTGTGGTGAATTGTTTAGTACTTGCATTGTTGGTCATTATTTAGCCGAACAAAAAGTAAAGGTAAAATGGGTAGACGTAAGAGATATTTTTCGCACAGATAATAATTTTAGAGATGCGGGAGTAGATTTTGAATTTACAACTGATAAAGTAAATGAAAATATTTTACCCCTTTTTGATGAATACGATGTAATAATAACCCAAGGTTTTATAGGCGCTACAGACGAAAATGAAAGTACAACATTGGGCCGTGAGGGAAGTGATTATTCTGCCGCTATTTTTGCAAACATCATGCATGCAGATGCTGTTACTATTTGGAAAGATGTGCCTGCAGTAATGAATGCAGATCCCAATAAATTTGCAGATGCGGTAAATATCCCAAAACTCAATTACACCGAAGTGATAGAAATGGCCTATTATGGGGCACAAGTTATTCACCCAAAAACCATCAAACCATTACAAAATAAAAATATACCGTTGTATGTAAAAAGTTTTTTAGATACAACACTACCCGGTACCGTAATTAATGGAGAGAAAACAGAAAATCTACCGCCTGTAATTGTTTTAAAAAGCAACCAGGCTATGATACATTTTCGTTCTAGGGATTTTTCTTTTATGGAAGGAAAAGCATTGGGACAACTGCATAAAATTTTTAATGCGGTAAAGCTACAACCCAACCTTACTCAAAATACCGCCATATCTTTTGTATGTTGTTTTGATGGGCACATGGAAAAAACAGCTGAAATAGCAGCGCAGGCTTCGCTTTTATTTGATGTAGATGTGGAGCGGGATTTATCCTTACTTACCATCAGGCATTACAACCAAGAAACGGTAACACGACTTACCGAAGGAAAGAATATTATTTTGGAACAAAAAACGCCAGAAACAATACAGGCTGTTTTTAGAGGATAAAAATATTAAATACTCAACTTCCTAATTTTAAAACGATTTCGCTAAAATCTTCCAGTTCCCTCTCCTTTGGAGAGCGGCTCTGCTGAGGCTTTTGCTATTTTATTAATTCAAAACGTATTCCCCTTTCTTATTTACCATAATGATAGGTAATTCTTTTTTGGCTTCAAAATAGGTAAATACTTCTTTAATATTGGAATTGAACTGCTGTAAATATGTATTGTCTTTCATAGCAATATCTAAAAACTCTTGCGATTTTTTTACATTGTAACGAGCAGGAAAAACATGAACAGGAATAAATTCTTGCCCTTGGCTTCTTACATTGCTAGCCAAAAAATACAATTCTTCAATAGGTGCATCGGTAATGGGAATGCAACCAGTAGAAACGCAATTGCCGTGAATATAAATGGCTCCGCCTGGTTTGTTTGCATCGCTCAATATCCTATCGGAAGCATTTGGATAATTTAGACCCAATGAAAGGTGGTAATTGCTATTTGGGTTGAACTCGTTGATATAATAAAATCCTTCTGGTACTTGATAATCGCCCTCTACCCTTTTGGGGCCCATGGAACCACTTTGCTGACAAACTTTGTACACTTTAAATAGTTTGTATGATTCTTTTGCTGTTGATTTTACCCAGACTTCCAATTGCCTATCATACTTAAACGAACGCAAATACATGGCTTGTGGAGGCCAAACAAGGTTCTGCTTTTCAAACTGCTTTTTTAAAGAATCCTCTAATTTAGAAACCAGATCTGGCTTTTTGGAAACCCAACGAGGCCCAGCACTGGTTTGAGCAAGCATACTCGTACTGTAAATGAAAGCTGCTAATAAAATGAATACGTACTTAATGAGTTGTTTATTCATAAAATATAAAGAGAATGATAAATTCTTTAATACTAACGCTAAAATATAAAAAATATTGAAACCAACTTGTTAAAAATATGATTAAAGAAATAACATCTGTTGATAACTACCCTTAAAAATTGAAAAACCAGCATCAAATATCAAAAAAATCAATAGCTATCCGCTATTAGGTGCAAGGAATATAAAATGGTAGAAAATTAATTTTAAACTGTATAAAAATTCATTCTTCATTTAAAGAATATACCTCTATAAATTTACCCAAATTATTTGTAATCTATTTGGGTAATAGTTATTAGATCATAAAAAAACAACTTTTCTGTGAATCTGTGGCAATATTTTTGCCATAGATTCACAGAAAAAGACAGAAATATCATTTTAATCTACCCCTTTAAAAATCATACATTGTGTATTTCATTCATAAAATTCTTTTGCAACCAATAACGGATAGTCATTAAAGAATTCTACTTACAAATTACCCCTGGCATCTTGTTCTCTTTCCAAAGCTTCAAATAACGCCTTAAAATTGCCTTTCCCAAAACTCTTGGCTCCTTTTCGTTGAATAATTTCGAAAAAAAGCGTAGGTCTATCTTGCAATGGTTTGCTAAAAATCTGTAACAAATAGCCTTCTTCATCCCTATCTATCAATATGCCAAGCTTTTGTAAAGGAGCTAGATCCTCGTCTATCTTACCTACCCTATCCAATACATCTGCATAATAACTTGCAGGAATATTCAAAAATTCTATACCTCTTTTTTGTAATTCGGTAACGGTTTCTATAATGTTGTGTGTAGCAATGGCCACATGTTGTACACCTTCTCCATTGTAAAAGTCTAAATATTCCTCTACCTGGCTTTTCTTTTTACCTTCTGCTGGTTCATTTATAGGAAATTTTACAAATCCGTTTCCATTGCTCATTACCTTACTCATTAAAGCTGAGTATTCAGTAGATATATCGTTGTCATCAAAAGTTAAAATATTTTTAAAACCCATTACCTCTTCATAAAATTTTACCCAAGGGTTCATTTGGTTCCATCCAACGTTTCCTACGCAATGATCTACATACAACAATCCGGTAGATACAGGATTGTAAACGCTTTCCATTTTTATAAACCCAGGCATAAAAACGCCTGTGTAATTTTTCCTTTCTATAAACAGATGTACGGTTTCCCCATAGGTATGTATGCCACTCACCACCACTTCCCCATTATCGTCTGTCAGCTTTTTGGGCTCCATGTAAGTTTTGCCGCCCCGTTTGGTCGTTTGCTCCCAAGCGTCCGTTGCATCGTGCACCATAAGCGCCAGTACTTTTACGCCATCACCATGTTTAGCCACATGCTTGGCTATTTCATGGTCTTCACGCAATGCGGTGGTAAGTACAAATGTGAGTTTATTTTGTCTTACTACATAGCTTACCCTATCCATTGAGCCCGTCTCTGGGCCTGCATAGGCAAGACTTTGAAAGCCAAAAGCCGTTTTATAAAAATGGGCTGCTTGCTTGGCATTGCCTACATAAAATTCTACATAATCGGTACCTTGCAGTGGCAAAAAATCTGTAGTCGTTGTATTATTTTCCGATAAAATAGTTGATGTTTCCATGATAATATAAAAAATAGGTACTGCTTAATTAATTTAACTTTAATTTTTATGAACTTAAGTCCCCCTTCGGGGGATTTAGGGGGCTCTTTTATTGTAGCGATTGTAGATGTACTATAAAATGCCATCCATAGCAAGCACTTCCATCAATAGGTTGTAGTTGCTGCGCTTGTCGGTAAAAATTTTATGAGCGTAATCAGGGGTCATTGCGTACAAATTTAAAGATAATTCTGTTTATAAAATATTGAATTCCTAAAAGCGGCAACATATATTTGTCCAAATAATTTTTATGATAAAAGCTGGTATACTTGGTGGCGGACAATTGGGAAGAATGTTGTTACAAGCGGCTGCAAACTACCCTGTAGAAACATTTGTAATGGAAAATGATGCAACATGCCCTGCGGCCCATCTCTGCCATCATTTTACCAAGGGAGATATTACCAATTTTGAAGACGTTTATAATTTTGGAAAAGGGCTAGACGTACTTACCATAGAAATAGAAAATGTGAATGAAGATGCCTTACAAAAACTGGAAGATGAAGGGGTAAAAGTATTTCCTACAGCAGCTGCCCTAAAAATTATTAAAAATAAAATAACCCAAAAAGAATTTTACAAATCCATTGAAGTACCCTCAGGGGATTTTGTAATAACCTATGTAAAAGCAGATTTACAACAACATTTGACATTTTTACCGGCGGTACATAAAATTGCCAATGGTGGTTATGATGGCAAAGGTGTAGAGATTCTTAGAATATCCGCTGATGTAGAAAACGGTTTTGATGCCCCAGCGGTATTGGAAAAAATGGTAGATATAAAAAAAGAATTGTCCATCATCATTGCCGTAAGCCAAACGGGCGATACCGTTATTTACGACCCGGTAGATATGGTAGTAGACCAAAGGCTCAATTCATTGAGCTATCAAATAAGCCCTGCAAAAATTATTGATAAAGTAAAATGGAAGGCCGAAGCTGTTGCAATAAAAGTGGTGAAAGAATTAAAGAGCCCGGGCATATTTGCAGTAGAATTATTTGCAGACTATGATGACAATATTTGGGTGAATGAAACTGCCCCTCGTGTACACAATAGTGGCCATCATAGTATAGAAGCCTGCTACAGTTCCCAATTTGATATGCTTTGGAGGGTTTTGTTGAATTATCCATTGGGCAATCCCGATCATATTTTGCCAGCAGCCATTGTAAATCTTGTAGGCGAAGAAGGCCACACGGGTGATGCGCATTACGAAGGTTTAGAAGAGCTGCTAAGTATGGACAATGTATTTGTACATATTTATGGAAAAAAACAAACCAAGCCCGGCAGAAAAATGGGTCATGTTACCATTTTAAGTAACGAGCCACAAGAATTGTTGCACAAGGCAAATCAAATAAAACATTTGTTGAAAGTGAGGACGAAGGGGTGAGGAGTGAGGAATTATGAATGAGGAATTAGGAGCGTTAGGCCTAATGCAACCATCTTTGTTAGAAAATTATTGCTTTATTTAGGGCCGGACAGATGCGCCACCACACAGGGCTATGCTGCATATCAGCACTAGTGTGAGAAGAAATGGGATATAATATACTTAATATTGAGGAAAAAGTTTGGAACAGAATGATAGAATTTGAGCAATTGGCAAAAAATAGCAAATTCATCTCTGAAGCAGTAGTGAGAGGAGATGAAATTATTTTCTCTCAGAGAGTAAAAGCTATATCAGCTGAGGGAGGTGTATTCAGAAATGAATTAGAGCAATTATCCGAAGCGGGTTATCATTTAGCAGCAGACGGTTTAAGTATGATAAAATAAATATTTATGGATAAAGAATATTATAAAAAAGTTGAGCGATTAGTACATATGCCCTATAATTTTCATCATAAAAACAAATCTGTATATACTTTACCTGATGAGTCAGGTTATTTTGAGTTTCATAAAAATATCACAGAAAATGAAATAAATCAAGTTTTGCAAATACAGCCGCATTTAGTAAATGAGTGGTTACAATGGTCAAAGAATAAACGAACTAATAATGGTTGGTATTTTACTAAAGGAGATGATGAAAAATGTTTTGTTGGG
>JANMGS010000088.1:0-3576 GCA_031374745.1 Ferruginibacter sp.
TCTTAGAATTTGCCAAGGACAAAGGAACAACAACAGTATGGTTTAGCTATGGGTGTTAAAAAAGCTACACATAACAGCAGTTACTGTTGCACAACTTCCTAATGCCAGTAATTTATAATTAAAATCGTCCAAAACAATTGATTCTAGGCTATTTTAACGAATGCTGATTATTCCCCTGCTATTAATTTGCTAAAATTTGCATGATCCTCATGCGCTTAAAATGCAATTAAAACCATCGATTTGTATAATTTGGCAGTTGTTTCTCTTTTACTAATTTGTAATTTTTATTTGCAACCGGATTTAAGCGAATAAATTTTAAATATTTCTTCATATTGTAACATAATGATGCCATTAAAACATGTTTATTCGCTTGTTTTATTCCTCTTGTATTCACTCTGCGCATACCCATAAAATTTAAAAGTGTGCCGAGAACAGGTTCTACTGTTTTACTTCGTATACGCACCATTGTTTTAGCGTAATCAGTTTGCATACGTTTATGCATGCGGTCGTAATATGGTTTATCTACTGTGTCATCAATCTTTTTAAATTTCGTTTTCTCTCCGGCACAACTTAATCTTAAAGGACAATTCTTACAATCCGTTTCACTGCTGCGATATGTTTTTTTATCATAACCTTTGCTGTCTGTTCTTATGCCTTTAAAAGTTAATATGGCTTTGTTACCTCGTTGGCATTCATACTGGTCTAATTCTTTGTTATAAATAAATCCTTCTCTTGTGTTGCGATATTGTCCAAAGTTGGGAATGTAAGCTGTAACATTATTTTGTTCAGCATGCGCTAAAGCAGGCCCGCTGCTGTATGCAGTATCGGCTGCTATTTCTTCTATTGCAATTTGATTTTGTGCTAAATTATTTATTGCTTGATCTAAAATTGCAGGCAAACATTGGCTGTCTCGTTTATCTGCAAAATTTGCCATTGCCCCGGTGATATCATGGTGTGCATCATCTACTGCCAACTGCCCAAAATAGTTGAGCTGACGTGCCTTTCCGGGCTTTACCGATATCCGTGCATCGGGGTCTGTGGGACTAAAATGCGTGTGATTGGATAAAAACTTTGGACGGATAATATCACCATGTTCATCAAGGTTATTTATTTTATTCGTTTGGCCAGTAGTATTAACGCTGCCGGGTTGGTCTTTATATTCGTTTGCTTTCCAGGCGTGGTGCTTATCTACCCATTTTTTTGTTGAGGCTTTTACGGTTTGATTTTCATTTGCCGGTTTTTCATCGGTAACATTTTTAGGTTTTTCATCAGATTCATTTTCTAATGATTCAATGTATGCTGCGGCATCATCAACTATTTCTTTTTCCATTAATGAATCTAAACTCGCATTTGCTTTTATAAATGCAGAATCAATTGCTTGGCGCTTGCCCCTAACCATGCCTTGCTGCACACATAGTGACAATACTTTTTGAAATAATTGTAAAAATATTTCCTCACCATACAATTGTCGCGTTCTGCTCAATGTGCTATGCCATGGTAATGGTTCATCAATATCGTAACCAATAAAAAATAATATATCTAAGCGCATGGAAGCGGTACTCATAATTCTTCTATCGCTGCTAAGGTTTTCAAAATAACCTACCATCATTAATTTAAAAAACACAACCGGATCTATACTTTGCTGTCCTTCATCACCATAAAATGAGGCCGTCGCTTTATATAAAAACTTCAAATCCAATGCATTATCCAGCATGCGATAAAAATTATCAGCAGGTACACGGTCGCTTAATTGGAAATTGACAAATAATTTTTCGGAGTAGCTTTTTTTCCCTTGCATATGCTAAGGTAAACAAGCTTATTATGGTAGTAAAGTCTGTTTTAAACAGTAAAATGTGTACATTTGTGTAGTTGTGCAACGAGCACAGCACATTTGCAATAGGCGGAATTTCGTGTTCCGCAGACAGTTTAGTGGTAGCCGAAAGTTTTGTGCTACGCATAAACATCTGTGTTAAAAACCCCGCCCATCGCAAATCTGCATAACGTTAACCACAATTTGAAAAAATGAAAGATAGTACTTTATTAAAGATTTATTTATTCATTGCAATTTTCTCACTTGGAATATCTGCAAAAGGACAAGACAGTTGTATCAATCTACTTAAGGAAGGACAAAAATATGTTTCGATTTCAAACCCAAAGAACATCTTAAGATTAGGCACAGAATGGGAACAAGTTGCTTTCTATGATAATTTAAAAGATTCTATGACTATTTATCTAGAGCCCCAAAGCATCAAGATACTTAGTAAAAATAGGATTAAGTATATAACAGCTGAAGATAAATTAACATTTAAAGGAAAAAAGGCATTTAAAATAGTTTTCGGTGGTCGTGGACCCGAAAAACAGAAATATGAAATAAAATATTATGACGAAAATTGTTTGATTTTGGAATCGACATTTACTAACAAAGGTTTTTATAACCGAAAGTTGGTTTATTATGAACAAAAGACTATTCGCTACCTCTGGAAAAAAAAATAAAATGTGGTTAACATCGGTTTGGTGCTATGGCGGGCTTTGTACTTCTATGGAAGATTTTTGCTAAATTCGTAATGAGAATTACAAAAAACGATTTGCCTCCAAAAACCGCCACATCAATTAACCGCAACCGTTATCCATCACATAAAATAAGCACCCAATGAAAAAATCAAAAACACCATTTCCTGGAATTAAATTGTTTACAGGAATTGTGCTCTGCATTATTATGACATCTTGCAATAGGC
Source organism: Ferruginibacter sp. (assembly GCA_031374745.1). Lineage (GTDB taxonomy): Bacteria > Bacteroidota > Bacteroidia > Chitinophagales > Chitinophagaceae > Ferruginibacter. The sequence continues at coordinate 2,736 of JANMGS010000088.1, forward strand.
AAACGAATAATGGAGATAAACTAAACGTAATAGAAGAAACAATACAATCTCCGGATTCAATAAAACAGATAAGTCAGGTTGTGAGAATGATGTATCAGGATAGCAAGGGTGTTTTTTGGTTTGGAGCGGAAGGGGGAGCGTTTAAACTAGCCGGCGATTCGTTAATTCATATTGATAGCATTAAAAGCGAATTAGGCGGAAGAGTAACAATTAAAGATATTGCAGAAGATAAAGATGGGATAATTTGGTTTGGACATACCGATGGTATCAGCAGTATTGACGGTACATCAGTGACCAATTATTACGAATCAGATGGCTTAATAAGCAATGATGTTTGGTGCATTGAGACGGATGTTAATGGTAATGTTTGGGTTGGGACCATAGAAGGTGCTTGTATTTTTGATGGACAAAAGTTCACTAAATTCGATCTCCCCGAAGGGAAGATAGATACAACTGTTGGTGTATCAAGTACAAAAATGATTCATAGTATACTTGAAGATAGAAAGGGAACAATATGGTTAAGTACTAATGCAGGTTTATTTTCATATACAAACAAAAAGTTAAAGAGTATTTCAGACGAAGTAGGTGTTCCAACAAATTTTGTCAGCAAAATAATTGAAGACAAAAAAGGTGGATTTTGGGTTTCGACTTCAATAGGACTTTTTCATCTCAAAGAGAATATTCTTACCAATATTTCAGAAATGCATTTTGAAGAAAACAAAGGAACAGGCAGTGTAATTGTGGATTTTAAAGGTGATGTTTGGTTTAATTGCGGTCGTAGTATACATAAATTAAGTGGCGAGGAGCTCACTGAATATCGAATAGAAGAAGGAAATTATGG
>JANMGS010000101.1:0-2794 GCA_031374745.1 Ferruginibacter sp.
AAACAATCCTTGTCACACAAGGATACGATAACACTTTTATCAAGTCTATCAGAAATAACAGAAGTGGTAGATGTGACCAAAACGGTGATTCAACAAGCGCTAAAATCAGATTTCAAAGATTTTGAAGACGCCATCCAATATTACTGTGCCCTTAGTTTAAATAAATTAGATATTATCATCACTAGGGATATAAAGGATTTTAAAAAAAGTACAATTCCTGTAATGACAACTGACGAAATAATTAGTTTATTGGAAAATAGCAATTGATCAATATATCTTTGCCACAATGGAAAATATAAATGTAAAAAATATTCTTGGCCTTAAACTTCCTACAGACCCACGCTGGGCAAACCTTGCAGAAATACAATTGGAAGAAATTCTGACAGATCATGCTTATTGTGAGCAAAAAGCTGCTACGACTTGCATTACACTTATTCAAAAAAATTCAGAAAAAGAATTATTGGTAGAAGAACTAAGCCCAATAGTAACAGAAGAATGGGGGCATTTTAGGCAAGTACTTGCCGAGCTCAAAAAAAGAGGACTCACCCTTGGGCGCCAACGCAAAGATGCCTATGTAAACGCACTATTGAAATTTCAAATAAAGGGTGGTAGCAGGGATCAACATTTTTTAGATCAAATGCTTATCATGGCACTTATAGAAGCAAGAAGCTGTGAACGATTTAAAAGACTGAGCGAAGGTTTAGATGATGATTATATGCGAAACTTTTACCGGAAATTTATGGAAAGCGAAGCAGGGCACTACACCATGTTTATTAATTTGGCAAAGCATTATTTACCTAAAGATATGGTACGCAAACGCTGGCAAGAATGGCTTGTATTTGAAAAAGAATTGATGAACAGTGTAGAAGTAAGGGGTGATAGGATACATTAAAATAAACAAATGACAAGTATAGATTGGATAGGTTTTATTGGTGTCACCATTTTGTTATTAGCCTTCTTTTTAAGCCTCACCAATAAAATTGAAACAGAAAGTTTTTTATATTTATTCATGAATTTTATTGGGGCTGCTATCGCATGTCTAGCATCTATTCTACTAAAATACGCTCCATTTATTATTTTAGAAGCCTCGTGGACGTTGGTTTCTGCTTTTGGATTGTATAAATATTTTTCAAAGAAATAATATGACAGGAGAAACAAATATAGACGTATTATTAAAAACAATGAAACCTTTTCTGAACGAAGGTGAGTATGTTTTTTGTACAACAACCAATAAGATAAATATTGATGATGCAATAATGTTTTTTACAGAAATGGAAGGAACAACCATTATTCTTACAAAAGAAAAAGCAGATACTTTACACTTGTCATACTCGTTTGTAGCCGCATGGATTACACTTACAGTACATTCTGCTTTAAAAGCAGTAGGACTAACAGCAGCATTCTCTACCGCCTTAGCAAAAGAAAATATTAGCTGTAATGTAGTAGCAGCATTTTACCATGATCATATTTTTGTAGATAAAAAAGATTCAAAAAGGGCTATGGCAGTTTTAGAGAAAATGAAAAACTAAAAAGAGTTGACTAATCCTAATATAAACAGAAAACTGTTTTTTTACAATTACCAATAAACAATTATTTGACCATTTCCGCCAACAGCAATTGGCGCCCCTCCACCACCACCAGGTTCACTTCCGCTAAAACCTGAGAAAGCACTAATATTTGTACCATCCCAATTCGTTCTATAGCTACCTGGTCTTCCTCCCGTACCTGGTCTAAACGGCGCATCGCCACCTTTCTCCAATCTTGAAACAATTAAATAACCTATTGGGCTATTTTCGTAAGAGTTAGTTGATCGAATTGCAGACTCTCCTTCAACTCCGAAATAACTAATACTTGGTAAATAACTGCCACTAGCACTAAAAATACCTTGAGATGGATTTGGGAAACCAATATTATTACCACCCCCACTAGTTAAAGTTAAAATTCCTGTAATGACTACAGATGAAGAAATACCTTGGGAACTAGGGCATGCGGCACAACCACCTCCCGCACCTACATTTAAAGTCATAGATGAATTTGTTCCTACAGGTATAATAGCATAAATATATGCACCAGAAGCACCGCTAGTTGTAGTACCTGATTCAGCACCAGCTCCCCATATTTCTACAGCGACTTCTGTTACACCCAGAGGAAATGTAAATACATGTGTAGTAGAGCTGCTAGCTCCATTATTTCTATATACTCTAAAATTTTTAAATCTTTCACTCCCCACCCAGCTCATTGTCCCATTACCATTACTCCTTAAAACTTGCCCTTCCGCACCTGCAACACCATTTGTACGCAATTCCCCTGTTACATTTATATTGCCCTTTACATCTAAAGGATACTGTGGTGTAGCGGTTCTTACCCCAACATTTCCCTCAGGTGTAATTTGTAAAATGGTATCTTTATTTTTTTGAAGTAAATCAGACTTGCTAGAAAATCTTATTCCAGTTTCTGTAATGTTGGTCATGCGCATTTCCGTACCCAAGTTGGATGGGTTTATATTGCTAAAAATTAATTGAGAAGTATCTGCATAATCGTTGCTGCTTATTTTAATGGTAGATTTTATAGGTTTTTTAACTTCAAAATTTGAAGAGGGGGTAGTAGTTCCAATTCCCACATTTTGAGCACTAACGTCTATCCAAAAAAAACAAATGATAAGGGGTAAGAATAACTTTTGCATGATATAATTTTCTCGTAAAATTACTCTAAATGCAAATAAGAAACAATACCATAAATTTGTTAAAGTGAAGGTGATTCAGTTTGGTTTAATTTTCGCTAAAGTATTACAAAT
>JANMGS010000115.1:0-4551 GCA_031374745.1 Ferruginibacter sp.
TAAAAATTGACAAAAATTTGTAACCAATAAATCGGCTACTTAAAAATAATAATAGTTGCTACTACTTTTATAAAATTGAAATTGTAAGTAATTTTTTTAATATTAAACAACGTATTGTAGCTTTTTTCAATGGCTAATAGAATTATCAAACAATACCCGTTATTGGGTATTGTTTGATGTATAATTAAAACTAATTTCACTTAAAAATTAATATGAAAAGGAAATTTCTATTGGTAATCTATTTAATAATCTCTATAGTAACTTCTGCTCAAAGCCCTGAGAAAGATATATTTGCTTTTACTATAACCGATTATTTAGTTAATAGCAATGATAGCATATCTATCGTACAAGTTGAACTCTCCAATCCATTGATAAAAATCACTGAAAACCAATTGGGATTATTAAAACATAATTTTTCTAATAATAATGAGGATACGGCAAGTATTGGTCATGGAAGATGCAACTTGATAAAAGGATCCTATTACTATTTTGGTATTCGTTTATACAAAAATTCGATAAAACCAATGAAAAATGACATCGTTTATACAAAAATTAGTTACCCCGCAAAATACAAGGGCCAATTTTATAATCTCATTAGAAATGCCGTTTATTTTGAACATGTAACCGGAGGGAATTTTTTTGACTTTGGATCGGCTTTGGAAATGGATGAAAGAAAAGAAAGAAATTTAATTGATTCATTGGTTGCAGATATAAAATTTACTGGAGAGGAGATGCAAAAAAAATCAGACAGTCAGGATGCAATGATAGAAGAAGGGTTATTTAAAGGAAAAAAATTATTTGCCTGTATGCAAACAATTTCAGCAGAAAATGTAAAAGATTTTATAGATTGCGTTATAGCAAGGCCTTCAAAATATGCTGGCAATACGTGGAAAATAGCAGAAGTATTTGCTACATGGGTAATGGCAGGAACACCAAGGGTAGTAAAGTGATAAACAATTACCCAACTCGCCACAGGCGTGTTGCTAAAGATTGTTCAACTCGCCACAGGCAAGTTGCTACAGGTTATTCAACTCGCCACAGGCGAGTTGCTACAGGCCAATTGCTGTATGTTGTTCAACTCGCCACAGGCGAGTCGCTACAGGCGAGTTGCTACTAGCATTCACTTAAGCTTATTGGTATATTTACTGCAAGCCCACCATCAGACGTTTCTTTGTATTTACTATTCATATCCAACGCTGTATCCCACATGGTTTTTATAACAGCATCTAGGCTCACTTTTGCAAAATCGGGCGTACTTTGAAGTGCTAATTGACAAGCAGTGATGGCTTTTATAGCACCCATGGTGTTTCTTTCTATACAAGGTATTTGTACCAGTCCACCAATGGGGTCGCAGGTCATACCAAGGTGATGCTCCATTGCAATTTCTGCAGCCATTAAAACTTGCCGTTGTGTACCGCCAAGTGCTTCGGTAAGCGCTGCTGCTGCCATTGCACTGCTTACCCCTATCTCTGCCTGACAACCACCCATGGCAGCAGATATGGTTGAACCTTTTTTAAATATACTACCTATCTCAGATGCAGTAAGTAAAAAATTGATTATTTTATCGTCGTTGTCTCCATCACAAAAAGATATGAAATATTGTAGTACTGCAGGTATTACACCAGCTGCTCCATTTGTAGGCGCTGTTACTACTCTTCCAAAGGAGGCATTCTCTTCGTTTACTGATAATGCAAAGCAACTTACCCAATCCAAGATATAATTGAACTTATTGCCACCAGCAGAAATTTGTGCTATCCATTCATCATAATCATTGTAAACTTTATCCGCTAATAATTTTTTATTTAGATCAAAAGCCCGCCGTTTTACGTGTAGCCCCCCTGGCAAATTACCCTGGGTATGGCAGCCTCTAAATATACATTCTTTCATTACTTTCCAAATATTGAGTATGCCATTTTTGGTTTCTGCTTCGCTTCTCCAACAGAGTTCATTTTCCATTACTATCTCATGTATAGTTAAGCCAGTCTTACGACACCAATGCAATAAATCTTCGGCAGTATTTATTGGAAAAGGGAGTGCAATCAGTTTTATCTTATTATCTGCTTGTTCATTACTGGTTTCTTGTTGTACAAATCCTCCACCAATAGAGTAATAAGTTTCTGCCAACGTTTCTCCATTATTTAATGCAACAAGAAATGTAAGGGCATTGGGATGAAATGGTAAGGTTTCGGTAAAGAGAAATTCGATATCATCATTTGGTATAAAATCTATTTCATGCTTTCCAGCAAGTAATAGTTTTCGCATTATATTAATATCAGCTATTTTAGAAGCAATGTTATTTACATCAAATGTTACAGGATCTTCACCACTTAAGCCTAACTGTACCGCAATATCGGTACCATGCCCCACACCGGTTTTCGCAAGCGACCCATATAGCAAGACCTCTATAGAAACAACTTTATTTAATATATTTTTATCTTGAAGAGTTTGTGTAAAAATTTGAGCTGCCCGCCAAGGTCCTAATGTATGACTACTACTTGGGCCTATACCTATCTTAAACATATCAAAAACTGAAATTGCTTCGTGGTTCACGGTAAGTATTTTTATAAAAAAGCCTTGAAATATTTCAAGGCTAAAATTAGTTTAAAGAATTGAGATTACTGAACTCCTAATAATGATACAGTAAACTTTAAATATGAATTGGCAGGTATTCCTACAAATCCGGGCCTTGCCGGCGAAACCCTATCTCCGTATGCCAATGATGGTGGAATATACAATGTAACATTTCCGCCTGCTTTTATCAAAGGGAAAATAACTTTCCATCCTAAAATAAGATTTGATAACCCAAATGTACTCGTTTGCCCAGCTGGCGTTTCATCAAATAAACCTCCTACTGTAGTACCATTTATTAAATTTCCAGAATAGGTAAGGGTTATATTTGAACAAAGGTTTGGAGATATTCCGGTGCCTTGGCTAGAGATAACGTAATACACACCGTTCTTTTCTGAGGCTGTAATACTGTTTGCTGCAAGAAAATTTTGTAAATATGCTATTTCTGCAGAAGTTGCTACAAGGGTAGGAGCTAATTCTCTACATTCGGTATCCGAAGTTTTTTTACAAGAAGCAAAAATAAGTGTTGGAAGAGCACATAATAAGAACCATTTTTTCATTTTAAGCTGTTTTTTTAATTAAGAGTTTTTTTATTATCAATTCGCTGCATCAGCCCTTTTTTGTTTGTTTTTCAATTCCTGATAAAGTTGGTCATTCATTTCCCATTTAAAATGCATTCTTACAAATGCATAAAAGAAAATAACCAGTAATACGGCTATAACTACTACTAAAAAAGTTTGAGGCGATGTTTTGGATACCTTAATGTACCACTCAGGCAAAAATAGGTAAACACAAAGAATGAGTAGCAGTATAGGTAGCCCAAAAATACTAGCCATAGGTATACCCCTCAACAGTTTACTACTAAATTTACTATGTTCTTCTCTATTTTGTTCCCAGAAATGAACAAATTTTTCTTCTTCGACGGTTAACATGACACAAAAATAATTCAAATCTTTGGTTTGCTTGGCTATATTCTTTTTTACTTGTAGGTTTGTTACTCACAATCTATAAAAGGTTTAAATTATCCTAGATGAAAATGGAACAACTGATCGTTCAGTATTTGTATAGCAGTAAGAAAGTAACTTTACAAGACATAGGCGTATTTACTATTTCAACAGACATAAATATACCTGTAGATAGTGAAAAAGACACGATATTGCCAGAAAATGCAATAGAGTTTATATACGATCCCAAAGCAAAAGTAGATGAGGGATTGATCCAATATATTGTAGAAAATACCAGAAAGATTAGACCCTTGGCTACATCCGATTTAGAATCGTTTATTATTTTGAATAAACAATTCTTAAATATAGGCAAACCATTGGTTATAGAAGGTCTTGGCACATTACAAAAGACGCAGATAGGTACATATTCTTTTACACAGGCTATTACTTCTCATGTAATGTTGAAAGAGCCCCCAAAGGTTGTTACTGAAAAAATAATTGAAAAAATTTCTTTTGCAACTCCACAAAAAGAAAACAATGTAAATACCAGCAAATTTGCCATATTTGGTATTTTGGGTTTAGTTCTTTTATCAGCACTTGGATTTGCAGCGTATTATTTTATTACAAAAAAAGAGAACAATGAAAAAAACGAAAGCAATATTGCAATAGAAAAAAATGATACCAGCAGCAATAATTCTCCTAATAAAATTAAACCAAGCGATACGGCTATTATAACAAAACCAGTAGCACAAACAATAGTAGATACGAATAGTTTTTATGTTGTAATAAAAGAATACCAAGAACTTGCTATTGCACAAAAAAGATTAAACACATTGAGAGGGTATGGCAATAATCTTATTCTATCTACAAAAGATTCTATTACCTATAAAATGAGAATGCCCTTTAAATTACCGCTTTCTGATACCCTCAGAATAAAGGATTCGTTGTCGAAATTTTTCAAAGCAAAAACTTTGGTAGAATTACCATAAGGTAAATTATAAATATAATGAGTAGTATTGCGTTTGAAACAATAGATTGG
>JANMGS010000144.1:0-2131 GCA_031374745.1 Ferruginibacter sp.
TTTTGTAACAAATCATTTGTATTAATAAATAAAAAATGTTTGGTTACGCATTTAGTCAATTTCCACACATACAAATACAGTTTCACCCAGTTTTTGCTTAAAATTGGATTTCATGACAATGGTAAAATTGCCCGAATGGACATCTAATTCGTAATAATTTCCCATAAATCGTTGGGCTATTATGGTGCCTTTTATGGTATCGCTGCCCTCGGTTGCGTTTATAAATTGCGCTGGTCGTACATAAACATCTTTTGTACCAGCACCCATTTTAAAATAGGGCAAATCTTCTTTTTTTATCAGGCAATAATTACCTAGTAACCCCGCTGCATAAGCGCTTACGGGTTTTTTATACACTGCTTCAGCCGTTCCTTTTTGAATAATTTTGCCTTGTTGTAAAACCAGTATTTCATCTGCCCAAGGCAATACATCTGCTGGCTCATGCGAAGTAATGATGCAAGAAATCTCATATCGATTGCAAACATCATCCACCACTTGTTTTAAAATATTTCTATGTATTAAATCTAGGTTGGAATAAGGTTCATCCAATATCAATAATCTGGGTTTCGAAACCAACAATCTTGCCAAAGCAATGCGTTGCTTTTCTCCACCCGAAAGCCCGTAAGAATTACGTTTCATCAAATGGTCTATTCTGCAAATCCTATAAAGTTCATCTGCTTCCTCCTGTGTTAGTTCATTGGCATACAAGAGCAATTCTTCCATCCTATAATTGTTGCGGAGCTCAAAGTGTTGCGATAAATAAGCTATCCCTTTTTCACCTGCTACCAAATGCCAATCTGGCCCCATAACCTTTTTACCATTAAAAAGGATGGTGCCGCTTTTTGGCTGTATCAAGCCTGCAATGGTTTTTAGCAAGGTAGATTTGCCAGAACCCGTTTCTCCAATAAGCGCCAATTTTTGTAACTTATTTTGGGTGAAATTGATATTTTCTAAAGCAAAATCACCCAGAAGTTGTTCGGAAAAAAGGGCAGTAACGGAAAGTAAATGCATGTTTGCAAAGCTAATTTATTTCGCAGTACGAAACAAAGATTGCTGCGAAACAGCGATGTTTAGTAGCTTGTTTGCAGCTATCAACCTCCATGCTTTTAATTTTTTATATTTACTTTTATGAATGAGCATTTTCTTTTGCTAAGTGAAACCAAGTGTGTAGCATTTTTATAATAATATCATATGAGTTGAAAATTGATAATATTTAATTCTTTTGGTTAAAATTGGTTAATTTATGGCTGATTATAATAGGCACTTAAATTTTTTGCATTATTAATTTTGATAAAAAATACAATATGAGCATAATTTGGAAAGGCGTTTTTCCCGCAGTTACTACAAAATTTACAGCATCCGATACGTTGGATTTTGATCTTTTTGAGAAAAACCTACACGCACAATTGGATGCAGGCGTACATGGCATTATACTGGGCGGTACGTTGGGAGAATCCAGTGTACTAACGATTGCCGAAAAGGAAGCATTGGTAAATTTTACTATCCAAAAAGTGGCAGGCAAAGTACCGGTAATATTAAATATTGCAGAAGGGTCTACCAAAGAAGCTGTGCATCAAGCAATGCTAGCAGATACTTGGGGCGTAGTTGGGCTAATGTTACTCCCTCCCATGCGTTACAAAACGGATCACAGAGAAACAGTAACTTATTTTAAGGCAATAGCCAATGCAGTTAATCTTCCAATAATGATTTACAATAATCCGGTAGATTATAAGACAGAAATAACGTTGGATATGTTTGATGAGTTACAAGCATGTTCCAATATTCAAGCCATAAAGGAATCTACTAGAGATGTAACCAATGTAACGAGGCTCAGAAATCGTTTTGGGGATCGATTTAAAATTCTGTGTGGTGTAGATACGTTGGCTATGGAAGAACTTTGCCTTGGAGCAGATGGATGGGTAGCAGGATTGGTTTGTGCTTTTCCCAATGAAACTACCGCAATTTATAATTTGGTAAAGGCTGGAAGATTAGAAGAAGCTACAAAAATTTACAGATGGTTTATGCCATTACTCGAACTAGATATACACGCAAAATTGGTGCAGTATATTAAATTGGCAGAAGCACTTGTAGGTATAGGAAGCGAAATTGTAAGAGAACCGAGGCTTACGTTGGT
>JANMGS010000153.1:0-5832 GCA_031374745.1 Ferruginibacter sp.
GCCTCTCAAATTTGAGAGGCGTTTTTGTAAATACAACATCATGATTACAGTATATTATTTGAAAAGCAAATTAGATGGAGCTACTTATATTGGGATGGCAAAAGATGTAAATATTCGTTTGAAAGAACATAATGCTGGAAAAAATAGATATACTAAGGGACATCTTCCATGGGAAATATTGTAAACAGAAACCTTTCCCGATTGGTCAACTGCAAGATTGCGAGAAAAATATTTTAAAACGGCAGCAGGAAAAAAATGGCTACAAAATAAATTGGCAAAAACGGAGGAATAACGATGGTTCCCTGCCTGACTGCGTCACGCAGGCAGGGATTCCCGTACATGGTACACGGCAAAATAAAACGCCTCTCAAATTTGAGAGGCGTTTTAATTTATTTCAAACAATATTTCGAACTTCTATTTATATTTACTTTCAATTTTCCTTTACTTTAAAATTGTTTCAAAATTTTTTAATAAAAAATAATTTTCAATGGAGAAACAAACGATAGCGAAATATAACAGTAGTTTTGAGGATGCTGCTTACGAACAAGATGGTATTGAATATTGGCTTGCTAGAGAGTTGCAATTATTACTTGGTTATTCTGAGTGGCGCAATTTCTTAAATGCTATAGTAAAAGCCAAAGAAAGTTGTAAAAATACTGGGGAAGTAATTTTGGATCATTTTGTTGATGCCAACAAAACGATAGAAATGCCTAAGGGGGCAACAAAGTATATCGATGATATTATGCTCACCCGTTATGCCTGCTATCTTATAGCACAAAATGGCGACCCCAAGAAAGAGCAAATTGCTTTTGCACAAAGTTATTTTGCTATCCAAACACGAAAGCAGGAATTATTGGAAGAACGAATCCAACTTATGGAGCGTTTACAAGCTAGAGAAAAATTAGCTGCTACAGAAACAGAGTTATCTAAAAATATTTATGAAAGAGGTGTTGATGAAAAAGGTTTTGCAATAATAAGGAGCAAGGGAGATGCTGCATTATTTGGTGGAAATAATACAAGTGCCATGAAAAGAAAGTTAGGCATTGCAGAGAATAGGCCATTAGCAGATTTTTTGCCAACGATTACTATAACTGCAAAACAATTAGCCACAGAAATTACTAATTTTAATGTAAAGCAAAATAACTTAAATGGCGAAACCAATATTACGAATGAGCATATAAAGAACAATAAAGATATAAGGAGTTTATTAGGGAAAAGTGGTATAAAGCCAGAACAATTGCCAGCAGAAGAAGATATCAAGAAACTGCAACGTAGGATAAAGAGTACGGATAAAAATTTGGCTGATAAAAAACTGAAAGGGAAATAATATGGTAATAATTCATATTAGAAATGACATAGCAACCAACTCTAATTTTTCCATGTGCCTTAATGTAATCATAAGTTACCTAAAGTTGCCTATTTCCTCCAAATCTTGGATAATGATGTTCGATGTTATTAGCCTTCCTTGTACTAAAACAAACAAAATGCCTCTCAAATTTGATAGGCTTTTTTTATAAAAAAAATTATCAGAAACGGAGGCATAACATTTGTTTCCCTGTCCGCGAACTACTTCACACAGTAAGGAATTTCCCTTCATGCTACAAATGGCATCTACTCCATACCGAAAAAAAGTTATATATCCACTCCCCATCTACAACTGTTTTCTTGCAAAAAAAACTAAAAAACCATTCCCACTCTATTCTTTCTTTGTGGATATAGCCCACACCTCAGCGGCGCAAGGGTGGTGGCGATGGGCGCTCACGATTTTACGAGGTGACCAACGCAGGCAAAGAAGAAAACTATAAATCATCTTTAAGTGTAAAATAAATAGATTTTCCAATAACTACTTTTTTCTTTTTTGTATTTTTGAATGGCATCCTCCATCTACATTTCTCCAATATATATTTTTCTATTTTCTTAGTCATGTTTACATACTGAACATTTTTAGTTTTTCCAATTTGTCCCAAAAATTCCACTTTAGTTGGAACTCCTATTTTGTTTATGTAAACTTCACACCCTAAAAATTTTACTTTACCTAATTCATTTTTAAAATTTGATATAATTTCATTCTCAAAAAGAGTATCTCCTTTGTAGATTGGATCAATATATGTTCTATCATCACTAAGTATTGAGGTATGTTCAACAATTGTATGCTGACAGTAGCAGTTTATGAATGCTAGTGTTAACAGAAAAGTCATTGCGATTTTAATTGTACGTTTCATTATCTAATTATTTAATTTAAAAACTTAAAAGGTACCTTGTTGTAGTTCAAATAAATTCTGTACCTATGTTGGTGATCTACTAACCATTCTTAAATCAAAAGACAATTATAAAATTAATATTGAAGTGAATATGAATCAAATTAAGCGTATTTAAAAATGTTGCAGTTTGCAAATAGGGTTGTCAACCTTTTTACGATTCATTTATTTTGAAATTACCGATAAAGGTTGACAACCCTTGCGACATTTCAAATTGCTCTAGCCGCAACAAGATAAAGAGATACTCATTTGCCAGTTACACTTGTTTTCTCTTCGTATAAAAAGCTAATAAACCATTGCCACTCTATTCTTTCTTTGTAGATATAGCTGGTACTGCTTTTTCCCTTATTAGTTGGTTTAGCTGCACCAGATCTACGTTTATAATTTGAGTTACTTTCTGTAATTCCCTATCGGCTAAAATACTTAAATCTGCATAAGCTTGTTTCAACTGTTTTGTAGGGGCATTGTTTCCGCTGTTTGCATAATCATATAATCCACTTATCTTATCATTTAGCCTTATAGGAAAATTAAGTACATCTTGCCCACTTTTGGCTTTGGTTTGGTAAAGCGCTTCTTCAATATTGGTGAGTTGTTTGTTGATGGTATCTCCTTTTACTTTTATCTCTTTTGGTAAATCTTTTCCTTGTCTTTCAGTAAAAGAATTTATTTGCGCTCGTATGTCACGAATATTTTTTATGGCTTTTTGTATTTCATTAAATTTATCTCGTATGCTTATGAGCGTATTAAATTGATCTTCGTAATCTTGCTGCGCCATCTTATAAGTTGGATTTGCAAGAATCGTGAGTGGTTGTTCTACCGAGTCTTTGTCTACTTTTACTTTTACAAAATAGTTTCCTGGTGCGGCTTTGGGGCCACCCACGCTTCCGTTCCACAATATCATTCCTTCTATTTTTTCAGCTTCTGGGTAGTACATATCCCATACAAACTGGTTCATACCTTTGGCAATTTCTATCTTTTCTTTTTTCTCTTTTGCATCTGTTGCAAAAGTTTTTATTGTCTTTTTATTTTTATCTAAAATGGTTATGCTTGCTTTTGTAGAATCTAAGCTGTTTTTTATAAAATAATTTATAACAACTCCATTCGGTGGATTGGTACCTGCATTCTTTGCATTTACATTCACAAAACCATCTCTTCTGTAACTGTCATTTATTGGAAGCAGGTGTACATTTTTACTCAACAAAGCCGCATCGTATTTTTGTATTGCGGTAAGGTCATCCAAACTCCACAAGGCCCGCCCTTGTGTGGCAACAATAAGGTCGTTGTTTTTTATGGTCATATCTGTAATAGGAACAATAGGTAAGTTTAATTGAAAAGGACGCCAATTGGCTCCATCATCATAACTTATATACATGCCATACTCTGTGCCTGCATACAAGAGACCAGCCCGTTTTTTATCGGCTCTTAGGGCTCTGGTAAAATGCATGGCAGGAATACCATTAGTCATTGCCTTCCATGTTTTTCCATAATCTTCTGTTTTAAAAATATAGGGAGTAAAGTCATCCATTTTATATTTTGTTCCTACAATATAGGCAGCTCCATTTTTAAACGGATCAGCTTCCACACAATTCCACATCATCCATTTTCCTGCTGCTGGCGGTGTTACATCTTCCCAGTTTTTTCCCCCATCTTTACTCATATTTACCCGGCCATCATCGCTGCCTGTCCACAACAAATCTTTTTCATAAGGGCTTTCCATTCCAGTAAAAATGGTACAGTAATATTCTACCGAGGTGTTATCTTGTGTTATTGGGCCACCACTGCTTTTTTGTTTTGTGCTATCGTTGGTTGTAAGATCGGGACTTATCATTTCCCAAGTTTGTCCTTCGTTTTCTGTTACAAATAAATTTTGTGCACAGGCATACAAACGCTTTGGATTGTGTGGAGAAAAGAAAATCGGAAAATTCCATTGAAACCTATATTTCATTGTATTTACACCAGCGCCCAACGGATTGTCTGGATATACACTGATGGCCCTGTTCTCGCCAGTTTTATGGTCGTAACGGCTTAGGTATCCGCCATAGTTTCCACCATAAACGATATCGGGGTTTAATGGGTCTGCAACCACATAGCCGCTTTCTGCACCAGCAGTTGGGCTCCAGTCATTGGTTGTAATTTGCCCTCCATCGCTTGCGCTCAATATTCTTACGGTGCTATTGTCTTGTTGTGCCGCTAGTATCCTATAGGGAAAATGATTGTCTGTAGAAACCCTATAAAACTGGGCTGTTGGTTGATTTTCGTAGGTGCTCCAATTTGCGCCTGCATCAAAACTTACTTGTGCACCGCCATCATCTCCCACAATCATCCTATTTGCATCTTCGGGATCTATCCAAAGGTCGTGGTGATCGCCATGAGGTGTATTGATGGATTTAAATGTTTTACCCGCATCTGTACTTCTATACATGCCCACATTTAGAGCGTACACAATATTTTCATTTTTTGTATCTGCAAAAATTTTACTGAAGTACCAAGCACGCTGGCAAATATTTGCATCATCTGTTTGTTTTTCCCAGGTATTGCCTCCATCATCACTTCTATACAATCCCCTGCTTTTACACTCTATTAATGCAAATATTCTTTCTGGATTTATAGCACTTACTGCTATGCCGATATTGCCAATAATTTCTTTTGTAGGCATTCCTTTTTTATCCATCAAGTTTATCCAAGTCTCTCCGGCATCTACACTTTTCCATAAGCCACTACCTTGTCCGCCGCTTTCTAAACTATAGGGCGTACGTTTTACATTCCAAGTACTTGCATATAAAACGTTGGGGTTGTTTGGTTCCATTACAATTTCTGCTGCACCTGCATTTGCATTGGCAAACAATACCCTTTTCCATGTTTTGCCACCATCTATTGTTTTGTAAACACCTCTTTCTTCATTGCTTGCAAATAAATGACCCAATACGGCTACCCAAGCAATATCGGCATTCTTTGGGTGAATGATAATGCGGCTAATATGCCTGGTATTCTTAAGGCCCATATTTTTCCAGCTTCTGCCACCATCTTCGCTTTTCCAAATACCGTTGAGGCCTTCGCTTACGTTACCCCTCAAGGTATTTTCTCCCTCGCCTACATAAAGTATACTCTCATCTGAAGGAGCAATAGCCACAGCTCCTATAGAACCTCCAAAGTATTTATCCGAAATGTTTTTCCAGTTGCTGCCTCCGTCGGTTGTTTTCCATACACCGCCACCTGTTGCACCAAAATAAAAAGTGTTTTTATTTTTATAGCTTCCCGCTACTGTTGCACTTCTGCCACCTCTAAAAGGCCCTACTTGTCTGTATTTTACTTTACCAAACAATATAGAGTCTGCATTAATATTTAATGGTTTATCTTTTTGTGAATAGGCGGTGCCAGCAATAGCGATTAGTGCTATAGAAAGAATTAGCTTCATGTGTACTTTTTTAAGGATGGAATTTACGACAATGTTATGAATGAATATACTATAGATTCTAAAAAAAACAATCGAAGCATGAATAATAGCGTTATTCATTTTTGAAATTGCTCCGGCTTAGTATAAAATGATTGGTTGATTAATAAAAACAAAAGAAAA
>JANMGS010000155.1:0-1761 GCA_031374745.1 Ferruginibacter sp.
CCATAATTAAAAACATATTTTCTGCTTTTTATTGGTTTTGATACTGTATAGAAAGCATTCACATTAAAATAGCCATTGGTATTTAAATACCTTGTTTCTTGTAAGCCACCCCTTGTTGTATCAATTTTTACATTGTTTACAATTTTATCCCTTACAAAAGAAGCGCTAACGTTACCAAAGAACACATCTCCACTTATAAAATTAAAATTATTGTACCGCATACTCAATGTGTTGGTAAACTCTGGCCGTAAATCTGGGTTTCCAAAAATTATATTTTGTGTATTTGAAAAATCGGGTGTAGCTTGTAGTTGCAATACGGTTGGTTGATTGGTATTGCCGTTGTAATTTAAATTAAAAGACTTGCTTTTAGAAAAGTTATAAGCAAAGCGTACTACTGGAAAATAGTTTACAATATTTTGTTGCAATTTTAATTTGGTTCCTGTAAATGAATTATTCTGTATCGTAGCAGGTTGCACCGCCAATCCTATGGAGTAATTGTATTTTTTAAGTGTAGTTCTAAAATTTGCCCCAAACCTATTGGTTGTATAAATATTCTCGAAAATATTTGTTTGTGCATCTATAAGTTTTGGTTGCCCGGTTATTACATCAAATGTTTCTCTATCATTTCCTACAAATCTTTTATTAAAAGCATAATTAAACTCCAAGCTTCTTTTTTTAGATAACTGCTCATTAAAAGAGGCAGAAACCCCATAATTATGGTTGTTGTTGTCCTGTATTACATTTTGAAACAGCGTCCTACTGGCAGGCAATCCGTTAAAATAAAACACACTGGTATTGTTAATATCGTCATCGCTATCCGTAGCCGATTGGCCTCCCGTAAGGTTTACAGAAAGGGTCCTTCCCTTTTTTTGAAATCTGCGGTTATACAACAAACTACCTGTAAAATTGGGGGTATTTGATACGCTATTGGATTTATTGGAACCACTATTGAAACTAAACCCTTTTGCATAAGAATAATTGAAATCAGTTAGGTTATCATCATTTTGTTTTCTTAAAGTAAAACCAGGATTGAATTTGATGTAATTGAAGGAATCAATTCTGTATTCTACATTAAATGAAAAACGATGGTTATCACCTAATGAATTATTGTTGGTTGCTTGCTTGTTAAAAATGCTACTATCAATATTCTTTTTAGGGAATTCTTGAAAGACATCGCTTTCTATAAATGTACTTTTTCTTGAAAAGCTATAGCTACCGTTTACAGATATTTTTTTAGACCAATCATCCCTATAGTTTATACCAAAGCTTTTGGTAGTGGCTATTCCATCATTGTTACCAAAATTACCACCTCCAAAACTTCTCATCGTACTTGCTATTGCGCCATTGGCTCCACCAGGTATTCGAGAAAAATCGAATGTACTTGCATTTATATTGTTCAAATTACCCGTAAAAGAAATTTGCTGGGCATTGTTAAATTTATTTAAAGACAATGAAGCAAGGTATCTTTCATCCGTTCCTCCCCCTACAGTTGAATTACCAAATATTCCTTTATTGCGATCTTTTTTTAATTGAATGTTTAGCGTCTTTGTGGGATCACCATCTTTTACACCGGTAAAGGCAGATTGATCTCCATAATCATCTATAATTTGTATTTTATCTACCATATCTGCATCCAACTGCCTTGTTGCCGTTTTTACATCCCCACCAAAAAACTCTTTTCCATTTACTTTTACTTTTGTTACTTCTTTACCTTGAGCCGTTACTTTACCGTCCTTATCTACCTCTACCCCTGGCAATTTT
>JANMGS010000175.1:0-6828 GCA_031374745.1 Ferruginibacter sp.
ATAAATAAATGCAGTTGGAGTAGTGCTAGTAATTGAAGGTGCAGTGTAAACATAAATTTCATCATTATTGCTACCGAAACCAGCACTTGCAGTTGTACTCCAAGTATATGCTGTAGTTGTAACAGCAGTGGCACCCCATGGTAAAACTACTACTGTTCCGGCAGTTATAGTTTGCCCAGCGTTTACTGTAAAAGAAGCTTCGGCTTCAGCCAAATCTGTAAATGTAGTTCCTCCGGCATTGGCCACTTCGTTATCGTTTACATAAAAGACCGTCCCTGCTGATAAATCCTTCAAAACTAAAATGGTGAGATTGTCTGGTGCACCATTAGAATTGTATCCAATAACCGCAATATCTCCAGCAACTAGTGGAGTGGTAATGTTTGCTGTTAATCCTGTAGGTTGTGTTAAAGAATAATTAGCTACATCTGCACCAGCAATGGTAGATGTAGATGTAACAGCAATACCTAAACCAGCTGCAGCAGTTGCAAAGTTTCCAGACAAAGTAAGTGTAACAACATCTGGAGAAATTACACCAGCTAATGTACCAGTAATAGTTGCAGTAGTAGTACCATCAAATGCTTTATTTTGTGCAGCTGCACTTGCAATGGTTAAAGCTTTGGCTGTAATATCAGCATTTAAACCGGTAGGAACAGTTACTGTATATTTAGCAGCATCTGCACCACTTAATGTTTGTGTAGAAGTAACTGCAATAGCTGTTCCAACATTTACTGTTGCAAATGTTCCCGTATTAGATATGGTTACAACATCGGCACCTACAACACCTACCAATGTAGAACCAGATATTGTTGCCGTATTTAACCTGTTGTAAATTTTATTATCTGCAATAGCACCAGTTACGGTTAATGGTTTTGGATTGATGGTATAAACCAATGTTGCAGTTTCTGTACCACCCGCATTGGTAGCAGAAATGGTTACATTAAATGTCCCCACTACCGTTGCAGTACCAGTGATTTCTCCAGTAGTAGTATTTACGGTCAACCCAGCAGGTAAACCTGTTGCATTAAAGCTAGATGGTGTTTCCGTTGCAGTGATTGTATAATTTGTAATGGCAACACCGTAGGTTTCTGTTGCGGTTAATGCACTTGTAATAGTTGGCGAAGCAGATGCTGTAATGTTGGCTGTTAAGCCAGTTGGTTGTGTTAATGAATAATTTGCAGCAGCACTACCACTGATTGTATATCCAGTAACTGTTACAGCAATACCTGTTCCTGCAGCGGCACTAGCAAAGTCTGCAACATAAGTTCCACCTAAAATTACATTTGCAACATCAGTAGCAACAACACCTACCAAAGCGGCAGTACCAGAAAGTGTGGCGGTAGTTGTACCATCAAATACTTTATTATTTGCGGTTAAACCTGATATGGTTAACGGCTTAGCAGTAATATCGGCCGCTAAACCAGTTGGCACGGTAAGCGTATAGTTACCAGCATTTGCACCTGCTAAAGTTTGGGTAGAAGTTACCAGAATGGCAGTGCCAACATTGGCAGTTGCAAAAGTTCCTGTACCATTTATTGTTACAACATCAGCACCTTCAATACCAACCAAAGTAGAACCTGTGATAGTAGCTGTTGTTGTAGCATCATAAACTTTATTAGTAGCTGTAGCACCTGTTACAGTCAAGGCTTTTGGACTAACTAAATTTCCAGAAGCAGCAGTTGTAATATTCACACTCGTAGCGCCCGTGCTAGATAAAACAATGTTTTGACTATTATAAGAACCAGCTACAATAGCATTAGCAGCAAGCCTGATGCTAAGTGTTCCACTAGCTGTTCCACCAGATTGAGTAAATGTAGTTGTAGCACCATAAGTTGTTCCATCATTTGAAACTTCAAATCCCGCTGGTGCAGTTGCTGTTATACTTGTAGTTAAGCCAGTGCCCGAAACAGGAAATGTTTGTGCAGCGGAAGCTGTACCATAAGTAGTGGTGAAAGCAGTTGCTGTTGCTGCACCAGTTATTGTACCACCACTTGCACAGCTATTCAAAGGAGCATCAGTTGCATTAATCGTAATAACAGTTGTGCCCGAAGTTGGATTCACAGTATTAATAGATCCAGTTGGCCAAATCCCATCTCCATCAGTTGCACATCCAATTACAGAGTTTGTTGTTACACTTCTATGTTCTATTCTTCTTACTCCATTAGCGTTATTATTAGGTATGAGGGCATTCCAAGCACCAGCACCTGTGCTATAACCAGTAGTTACTGAACCTATAGTAGCACTTATATTTTCAAATGGGGAAACATATAATGGTCTACCAGTACCTGCGGTATTGTCATAAAGCAAGGCCATATTCTTTGCTGTGGCGCTGGAAGAAGTTTGTCGTATAAAAGAACCATTATTTGCACCTGCCGAAGTGCTATATGCTAATCCTGTTATGCCAAGATCAAGTGCTCTTCTGTTTGTTATTGTTGTTCCAGTTCCACCAGCATTAGTTGTAATTGTTGGAAACACAACTGCCCCACCTGCAAATATTCCATTACCAGTATTAACAAAACCAAACCAACCTGTATAGCTACCGGTAGCATCTGTAGTAAAAGTTTCATAATTTCCTGCTGATGCAAAAGTAGGACCAGTAGTATAGGTATATGTAGTACCTGCTGTGTTAATCAACAATGAATTTCCAGCCCCACTATTAGCAGTTCCAATTGTAGCAGCAGCAACAGCCTGTATATAATATCGGTAAGAAGTACTTGCCGTAAGTCCGGTTATCGTTGCTCTAAACATAATTGGTAATCGAGTTGTATTTCCAGAACTCATATATTGGGGTACAATTACACCTGTAAAACCAGATTGGGTAAGATTTGTTTGTCCAAAACTACTTCCTATTGTAAGCAGAAAAATAAAGAACGTCAATATCCCTTTGTATAAATATTTATAACGGATTGTTGATAATGACTCAAGTAAATTTGTATTTACTTGTCCACCAATTGAATTGGTAAAATTGCGGTTAAGTAGGTTTTGAAACAACATAAAGTTAGTTTTGCTTTAATTAATTAGGTTGCAAATATTCATTCGATTATTTGCAATTATTGCAAAATATCCATTACTAAATTCTTATTATATTGTTACCTGAATAATTTGATGCTACATTTTAATGAAAATAATAATGTTGAAATCCATTATCTCGATTGTATAACTACTTTGTAAATTAGGGGACTAAAAAAAAACGTCTTTTCCATCTATTCTTGGAGTGAAGGCGAAGAAGCTTTTAAGAATTTTTGAATAAAAATGACTTTTTACTCATTCAATGCAAAACAGACTAAGTCGGTTTTTTATTAAAAATCCATAGAGCGTTTCGTTCATTCTACGGATAGTTAAAAGCCCTTAGGCTGTATAGCAGATTAGATAATTTCCCAAATGGTTTTCTATTAACACATACCGATGGGAAATGCTGACAATTTCCCAAATGCATTTTTTTCAATGCACAAAAAACCTGCATACAGCATTTTTGTAAATGCCATATGCAGGTAAAAAAATAATAACTATTGTTTTAAACAAACCGTAACAGAATTATAAAAAGGATAACCCGGGGTTACGCTATTTATAATTGTTTTTACATTGCCTGAAAGCGATATACCTCCGCATGGTGAAGCACTGGCGCTGGTATCAAAATCAAAAGGAGTAATACCTATACTGGTAGTGCCAGAGTAAGTATTTGGTGCAAATCCGCTGTTCAAAATATAATTAACCAACCATGGTTCGGTTACAGAAAATGTTCCCTTTATGTGATCGCCTTTTGCATAACCACCACATGCAGCTTTCTCCACAACCAAAGTGGTTTGTACACCTGCGCTATCCATTTGTATTGTTTTGCTCACACTACCACCACCCAATAACTCAAGCGTTATTTGTAATTTATCATTTGTACCAGGTGAAAAATTGGCTAGTATCATATCCAAGTTTCCATAAATACTTTGGTAAGTGTAATAATTAGATGCATCAGGATCTAAGTGTGGATGGGTAATGGTATTAGTAGCAATATCATAACCTAACAAATATAACCTGTTATTTAAATAGTAGGAAGTACCATCGTTTAAGTTGGTCACTTTTACACGATATTTCATGCCTTGGTATGGATCGGTAAGCCCTTGCATTACAATGATACCACCAAAAGGACTGTTAGGATAAGTAGCAGTATGATTTATCTCTATAAATGCGCCTGGTTTTGTAAGACCAGTAGCATCATTTATATTATCGATAGATACGCCACCGAGTGTAATCATTACTGGCTTGCTTGTATCTACCACTGCACCAGGAGCCACTTGTATGTAGGAATCTACAATGTTTCCCCAATATGGAACTTTTGCAGGATTGGATGTAGATGGTGCTACATTCCAAGATAATACGCCTCTTACTTTCAAAATTACGGGCGCTTCACAATTGCGTTGGTATTTTGTAAGGTCTATTGGTAATACGACGGAGTAAGAAAGACCATCGGGAGTCATGGCTACATCAAATGCATTTACAAACGCAGTACCTGCATATTCCCATTTGCAACTTGGTTCAGATTGTATCCAAAAACCAACATATTCTTTGCTGCCCTTGCTACACAAATCGCCGCTATAGCCCGACGATTTTTTTACTTTTAAAGTGGCAACCAATGCTTGTTGGTTGTAATCTGCACCTACACAATACAACTCCTCAAAGGATGTATTTCCATTGAGCGCTTGAAATTTTATGATGCTCTTATCCCAATCTAAACCTACGCTACTAAACAAATTTTTATTTGCAGCCACAATACTTGGATTTTTTGTAACAAGCGTTTCTGCTAAAATTTTTGCACCTATTCGCTCAGGCTCGACTACTACTTTTTGCGCAGCATACAATTTTATTAAATCGCCGATTTCTACTTTGGGTGCTACGAGCGATGTTTGCAATTCTTTTAATTGCTCTAATCCATTGGGCAAGCTAGATGCAATACCTGCAATACTAGCTTGAGGATTTTGAATGGCTTTATTTATAAGCAAACCAAATTTTTCTATCGGGAATGATGGAAGAAAAAGGGTTAATGGGCTTATCTGAATATTTACCTCTTTACTATCTCCCCAAATAATACTTGGATTTGGATTGCCGGCTGGAGGCATCGTATTCCAAGATAAAATGGCTTTTACTTTTGGCAAGTTTGCAACCTTACAACTTAAATGCTTTGGATTAATTTTTAATCTTACCGTGTAAGAAATTGGTTTTTCAATAGCACCAGAGCAATCTTTGCTATCGGGTAAGTCATGCACATTTACACTACTCACACCCATATCTTGCCAACCACTACCGTAGTCTAAGAAAAAACGAACATACTCAATAGAACCACGTGTACATAAACCACCACTATAGCCACTTGAGCGTTTTATTTTGATGGTGGCAGTAAGTTCCGATAAAACAGGATGATGACCTACACAACCTATTTCTTCAAAATTGGAATCGTACTTCAACGGAAATACTACGGGCAGTTTTAATGCTGGATTTGTTCCAAAAAAATTTTGATTTACGGCAAGCAATTTGAAAAAATTGTTTCTGTGATCAATGTGCTGCAATAAATCTCTGTCTGTTAAAATTGGGTTAACTGGCATAATTTAAAATTTGTTGCCTACTCTATATCCCCTTTTCGGCATACGGGGTTGCTTACTTTTATTAAGGAAGTACTGCTTTTCCTAGTTTGCATAAGGGTGCGAATTGCATTACTTGATTTGCAGTTAATAAGCTTGGTCCTTGAATTTAGAAGGTAGGGAAATCCTAAATAATATATAAATACAAATATATATATGTTTGTAATTTCATGCAATACCACAAATGGGTTATGGTACTTTTTAAGAGAACATATCCACTTCCCGTAAGGTTAGGACAAATCCGCCTCTAAGGATTTTAAAATAAAAATGAGTTTTTTTCTCATTCAATGCAAAAACAGGTTTATTCCGTTTCTTAAAAAAATGCTGTAAGTTGCTGCGGTAATTCTACCGATAGAAAAGGCTCTTGTCAAAAATAAAACCAAACCCAATCATGAACAACTATGAAGAAACACAGCAAACATGGAATAAAGTTGCTTCCCTCTACCAAGATAAGTTTATGGATTTGGATGTGTACAACGAAACCTACGACCTTATTTGTAATTCAATCAAAAAACCCGACGCAAAAATTTTAGAAATTGGTTGTGGCCCGGGGAATATTACAAAATATTTGTTGGGCAAGCGGCCCGACTTTGATGTGTTTGGAATAGATGTTGCACCCAATATGATTGCATTGGCAAAAAACAATAATCCTACGGCAACATTTTCTGTAATGGATTGCAGGCAAATAGATGAATTGGAAACTAAGTATGATGGAATTGTTTGTGGCTTTTGTTTACCTTATTTATCGCCAGCAGATTGTACAAAATTTATAAATGACTGTAACCATTTATTAGAAGAAAATGGATTGATTTATATAAGTTTTGTAGAAGGCGAGCCAAGTGAGTCGGGTTTTAAAGTTGCCAGCACAGGTGATAGGAGTTATTTTTATTTTTATGATTTAGCAGATCTTACAATACAATTGAAGGAAAATAAATTTGATGACATACAAGTATTCAAAGTAGCGTACAATAGATCTGCCACAGAAAATGAAATGCATACAATTGTAATTGCTAGCGCAAAAATATTTTGAACCAAATTTTATTTTTAAAATATTTATGATGGACATACAACAAAATGACGATGGCAAGAATGGAATGTTTTATATAGAAGAAGACGGTAAGATTTTGGCCGAAATGACTTATACATGGATAGGATCAGTTGGTATTATCATTGGCCATACCAAAATAGATGATACATTGGCGGG